>JAWVDX010000154.1:0-4463 GCA_033857015.1 Gaiellaceae bacterium | reverse complement strand
CTGCTCGCGCTCGGGCTCGTCACGCCGCTCGCGGCGCTCGGCATCGCCACGGTCATGGTGACCGCCGTCGGCAGCGTCCATCTCAGCAAGGGCTTCTGGAACGGCAACGGCGGCTACGAGTTCAACCTGCTGATCTGGACGGTCGCCGTCGCGATCGCCGCGATCGGCCCGCTGCGCTTCCGCTCGCCGTTCGCGCTGGCGATCGCCGCCTCGGCGACCGAGCTCGGCTGCGGCGTGCTGCTCGCGCTCGGGCTCGTCACGCCGCTCGCGGCGCTCGGCATCGCCACGGTCATGGTGACCGCCGTCGGCAGCGTCCACCTCAGCAAGGGCTTCTGGAACGGCAACGGAGGTTACGAGTTCAACCTCCTGATCTGGTCGGTCGCCGTCGCGATCGCCGCGATCGGCCCGCTCCGCTTCTCGGTCGACCACGCCATCGGCTGGGACGGCAACATCAGCGGCTTCTGGTGGGGCGTCGGCGTCGGCGTCGGCAGCCTCGTGATCGGCGGACTCAACCTGGCGAGCCGGCGCGAGGAAGAGGAGGAGCTGGTGATCGAGGAGGTGCCGGACCGCGAAAGCCGGGCGGATGCGCGAGAGCGCGAGGAGGTCGAGCGCTAGCGCTCGCCGGCGCAGATGCGATCGCCGGTCATGACCTGATCGAACAGCGAGTTGTACTGCACGTCGACCCGCTCGTCGAAGGCGCCGAGCCCGGGGCCCACCCACTGCACGTCGGGCGTGACGCCGGGGCCCATCGCGGTGACGCGGTACTGCTTGCCGGGCGCCGCGGGGCGCATCGACTGGCTCGGATAGTCCGGGAACGGGCGCTGCGCGACGAAGCTGTGGCAGAACGTCCCGGTGCCCTTGTGCGTCAGGATCCCCGACTCGCGCTTCCAGCCGGCGCCGTACGCGGAGTTGTACGTGTCGATGTACATGTTCCGGTTGTAGCGGCTCGTCGTGCCGCCGGTCTTAGTGGAGGAGAAGCCGTAGACCGGTGCGCCGCCCCACTCGTACTGTCCGAAGAGGCCGACGGCGGATCCGTTGTACGTCCAGTTCTGCGAGACCTTGAGCGTGGCGAGCGGAGCCGACCAGTGCGAGATGTGCGTCTCGTAGGCGGTCTGCGCCGGGAGCCAGGGGTCGAAGCCGAGGAGCGGGAGGGCGCGCTGCCAGGTCTGGAGCGCCCAGTGGCTGCCATCGGGCGCATCGCATGCGGCGCCGGGCGTCGCGTAGAGCAGCGTCGGGCCGGTGTAAGGCGCGCAGGCGTTCTTGAACGTCTTCCAGTACTTGGCGCTGTGGTACTTGCCCCAGCCGCCGGCGTAGTCGTACTTGAAGCGCACCTGCGGGACGTCGGGGCTGGGCGTGTTCGCGTCCACGGCACCCCACACGAGCACGTGGAGCGTCTTGCCGTCGGTGCGCGTGTACGTCACGAGCGCCTCGCCCCTGGCGTTGACGGCGAGCTTGAGGTTCTTGAGGCTCGTGTCGGGGAACGGCTCGGAGCCGAGCGCCGCCGGCGCGGCAGCACCGGCGAAGGCGGCCGCGAGGACGAGCACGGGCAGGCAGCGCGCCAGGCGGGTTGCAAAGCGCATTCTGCGCGGAGGAGAAACGTCGGCGTGCGGAGGCATCCTCGTGCAGTATCGGCGCGCGGGCGGCCGCCCCTTTAGGCGGAGCCCTCGAACGGGTGGCACCATGGCGCTTTCCAGGGCGCAAGTCTCAGAGCACGTCTACCCTCTTCTCAGCGCGCTCACAGGTAACGCTGGTCCACTGGGGGAATGAATGACATCGAGAACGAAGGGTCAGAGCACATGAGCAATCCGAGAAAGCGCCCGTTCATTGCCGCGCTGCTCGCCGCTGCCGTGGCGGGCGGCGGAGCAGGAGCCGCCATCTACGCCGGGGCGACCGGCGTCACGAATTCGACGGAGACGGTGACGCAGTCCGCTGCAGCTGCGCCGATCGTGCGCACCACCGCCACCTCCACAGTCGGCGCGATCTACGCGCAGAATCGTCCCGGGGTCGTCCAGCTGGACGTCACCGCCTCGAGCGCCAAGACCTTCCCCTTCGGCGGCCAGGCGCCGCAGAGCTCCGCGGAAGGCACCGGCTTCGTGCTCGACACGAAGGGCAACATCGTCACGAACCAGCACGTTGCGTCCGCGGGTAGCGCGATCACCGTCACGTTCGCGGACGGCTCGACCTACAAGGCGACGCTCGTCGGCGAGGACGCGGCCAGCGACATCGCAGTCGTCCACGTCGAGGCGCCTGCAAGCGAGCTGCACCCGCTGACGCTCGGCGACTCGAGCACCGTCAACGTCGGCGACGGCGTCGTGGCGATCGGCAATCCCTTCGGCCTCGACGGCACCGTCACGAGCGGGATCGTCAGCGCGCTTGGGCGCGAGATCACCTCGCCGAACAACGAGCCGATCGAGAACGCGATCCAGACCGACGCGGCGATCAACCACGGAAACTCCGGCGGGCCGCTCCTCGACCTGCAGGGCAAGGTCATCGGCGTCACCTCGCAGATCCAGAGCGACTCTGGCGGCAACGAGGGCGTCGGCTTCGCCGTCCCGGTCAACACCGTCAAGCGCGTCGCCACGCAGATCGTGGCGAACGGGAAGGCGACGCACGCGCTCCTCGGCGTGCGCGTCCAGACGGTCTCCGGCTCGGTCGCTGCTGCACTGAACATCCCCGAGGGCGTCGCGGTCGGCAAGGTCGAGACCGGGAGCGCCGCCGCCAAGGCCGGCCTGAAGGCGGGCTCGGGGCAGAAGAGCCTCTCCGGCACGTCGTATCCGACCGGCGGCGACACGATCACCGCGGTGGACGGCAAGGCGATCTCGAGCGCGGAGCAGCTCCGGGGAGCGATCGACGCGCACGCGCCGGGCTCGAAGGTGAAGCTCACGGTCGTCCGCGCCGGCAAGACCCGCACCATCCAGGCCACCCTCGGCGCCCGCACCACCTCGTAGTGGAAGGCAACGGCCAGCGCATCCTGGTCGTCGACGACGAGCCCTCGATCGTGGATGCGGTGGCCACCGCCCTCCGCTACGAGGGCTTCGCCGTCGACGAGGCGACGAACGGCCGCGAGGCGCTCGCGGCCGTCGCGCGCGAGGAGCCGGACCTGATCGTGCTCGACTGGATGCTCCCGGACATCGAGGGCATCGAGGTCGGGCGCCGGCTCCGGGCACAGGGCGTGCGCTCGGCGGTGCTGTTCCTCACCGCGAAGGATGCGACGGAGAACAAGGTCGAGGCGCTGCGCGCCGGCGGCGACGACTACGTGACGAAGCCGTTCAGCCTCGCGGAGATCGTCGCGCGCACGCAGGCAATCCTGCGCCGCACGGCCGGGCCGCTCCCAGGCGACGTGCTGCGCTTCTCGGACCTCTCGCTGGACGAGAGCCGGCATGAGGTGTTCCGCGGCGACGCGCGCATCGAGCTCACCGCGACGGAGTTCTCGTTGCTGCGCTACTTCATGCTCAACCCGAAGCGGGTGCTCTCGAAGTCGCAGATCCTCCAGAACGTGTGGCGCTACGACTTCGGCGGCAACTCCAACGTCGTGGAGACGTACGTGAGCTACCTGCGCAAGAAGCTGGACGCCGCTGGCCCGCCGCTGATCCGCACCCTGCGGCAGGTGGGCTACATGCTCGAGGAGGAGTAATGCTCGCGCGCCTCTCGTTGCGGGCCAGGCTCCTGCTCGGCGTCCTCGCGCTCGCGACGGTCGGGCTTCTCGCGGCGGACGTCGCGACGTACTCGGAGCTGCGCTCGTTCCTGTTTCAGCGCACGGACAACTCGCTGAATGCCGCGCACCGGACGATCGAGACCGTCGGGATCGGGCCAGCCTCCGCACCGACGCTCGCAAGTGCGGTGCCGAACGATTGGGTCGCTGTCCGCTACCTGAACGGGCGCGTCTACATCCCGCTCCAGCAGACCTCTCACTTCGAGCGCGCGTCGCCGCCACGGATCCCCGCGCACGTGACCCTGCCCGCTGCTCAACATGGTGCGCCTGAACGCTGGCGCTACTTTACGGTCCCCTCCAGCGACGGGACCACTCACTACCGGTTGCGGGTCTCGAACGACGTGGGCTCGCAGTACGTCCTCCTCGTCGCCACGTCGTTGCATCCGGTCGAGGAGACGCTGCACCGCCTACTGCTCATCGAGCTGCTGACCACGCTCGCCGTCCTCGGGGCGATTGGCGGCCTCGGCCTCTACGTCGTCCGCCTCGGCCTGCGGCCGCTGGACGAGATCGAGACGACCGCCGCCGCGATCGGCGCCGGCGACCTCTCCCAGCGCGTCGAGCGCGCCGAGGAGCGCACCGAGGTCGGGCGGCTCGGCCTCGCCCTGAACGCGATGCTCGGCCAGATCGAGAGCGCCTTCAAGGCGCGCGAGGCCTCGGAGTCGCGCCTGCGCCGCTTCGTCGCCGACGCCTCCCACGAGCTGCGCACACCGCTCTCGGCGGTGCGCGCCTATGCGGAGCTCTTCTCGCGCGG
>JAWVDX010000153.1:0-3982 GCA_033857015.1 Gaiellaceae bacterium | reverse complement strand
CGTCACGCGCAAGCTCCCCTCCACGGTCTCGATCACCGTGGTCGAGCGCGAGGCCTACGCGGCCGCGGTGATCAGCGGCGAACTCTACCTCGCGACCCGCGACGGCGATCTCTTCAAGAAGCTCGGCGAGGAGGATCCCAGCGATCTCCCGGTCGTGACCGGCATCACCGCCGAGCAGGTCGCGCGCGATCGCGCCGGCGTGGTCCTCGCGGTGAAGCGCGTGCTCGACGTGGTCGAAGACTTCGAGCGCACCGGCATCGCCAAGCGCTACCCGGTGGAGGAGCTCCACCTCGAGAAGGACGGCGTGCTCACCGTCACGATCGGGAAAGAGGCCATCGCGCTCCACCTCGGGATGCCGCCCTACCGCGACAAGATCGAGCAAGCCTCGCGCGTCCTCAACGAGGTCGCGCGGCGCAAGGCCAGCGCCCAGGTGATCTTCCTCGACAACGACGCGCACCCCGAGCGCGTCGTGGTGAGGATGCGATGACCACGCGAAACCGCTCGCAAATCACCCAGCAAAACTTGGCCACGATCCGGGGCCCATGGCAGCTTCGGGCCGTGATTACGCGAGGAAGCCCTCCGCACGAGCTGGGACGCGAATGAAGAGCCGCATCGAGACCTCCGAGATTGTCGTCGGCCTGGACATCGGGACCACCAAGGTCACCGCGGTCGTGGGCGAGGTCGACGCCGACGGGATCACCATCCTCGGCGTCGGCAACGTGCCGTGCCGCGGCCTCCGCAAGGGCGTCGTCTCCAACATCGACTGGACCGTGCGCGCGATCTCGGAAGCGATCGAGGCCGCGCAGACCATGGCCGGCGTGGAGATCCGCACCGTGTACGCCGGCGTCGCCGGCAGCCACATCCGCTGCCAGAGCTCCGACGGCGTCGCCGCGATCGGCGGCGGCGAGGTGACGCGCAACGACGTCGACCGCGTGCTCGAGGGCGCGCGCGCGATCCCGGTCGACGCCGATCGCCAGATCCTCCACGTGCTCCCGCGGGAGTTCGTCGTCGACAACCAGGATGGCATCCGCGATCCGGTCGGGATGAGCGGCGTCCGCCTCGGCGTGAAGGTCAACCTCGTCACGGCGGCGACGTCCTGCGTGCAGAACGTGGTCCGCTGCGCCGAGCGCTGCAGCCTCACCGTCGCCGACGTGGTGCTCGAGCCGCTCGCCAGCGCCGAGGCCGTGCTCTCCGAGGACGAGAAGGAGATCGGCGTCGCGGTGATCGACATCGGCGGCGGCACGACCGATCTGCTCCTGTACGTCGACGGGGGCATCGCCCACGCCAGCGTCATCCCGGTCGGCGGCAACAACATCACCGCCGATATCTCCGCCGGCCTCCGCACACCAATGGCAGAAGCCGAGCGCATCAAACGCAATTTCGGCTGCGCTCTCGGGCGAATGGTCGGCGACGACGAAGAGATCGAGGTCCCCGGCGTCGGCGGTCACTCGCCGCGCAAGGTCGCGCGCCGCGTGCTATCGGACATCATCGAGCCCCGGGTCGAGGAGATCTTCGCCGTCCTCCGCAAGCGCATCGAGGACACCGGGATGCTCGAGCAGCTCTCGGCCGGCGTGGTCCTCACGGGCGGCGCTGTCCTCCTCGATGGAATGACGGAGTTTGCCGAGGAAATCCTGGGAATGCCGGTGCGCCTCGGGCTGCCTGTCGGCGTCCGCGGCATCACCCAGCTCGTCGCCGGACCGCAGTACGCGACCGGCGTCGGCCTGGTGCAGTACGGCGCCGCCGCGCTGATCCAGGCGCGCGAGCGCGCCGCCGCCGAGGCGCAGCCCCACGGCCGCCCGGAGCTCCGCAAGACGTCCGTGCGCGAGCGAGCTCAAAGCACTGTAGAGGCGGAAGATACTTCGATTGAAAGGCAGAAGAATGGCCGCTTTTGGAACTGGTTGAGAGCGGCATTCTAGGAGTGACGGCACCAAGGAAAGTTGTTACAGAATCCGGTTCGAGATGTAGGACCGCGGGCAGCGGCGGGATCGCGTAGAGCGCGTCTCCTCGCACCTGCAGGCGACATGCAGCACCCGTCCCCGCCTGGGAAGAGGCGCCCACAGGGGATGGTGAAAACGGGGCCGCGCGAGCGGCTCCTTCAAGGTTTTTGAGAGGCGGGGGCTCACCCCTCCGCGTCACGAGGGCGGGCCTTCAAGCCCGCCGGTTGGCGGAACCCGAGGGGTTCGCGCGGCCAAGCACCCCGGGAGGCGTTTCATGAGTTTCTCCATCGAGTTTGCCGACGAGAGCGCCGGATACGACGCGCGCATCAAGGTCATCGGCTGCGGCGGCTCCGGCGGCAACGCGGTCAACACGATGATGAGCTTCGGCCTGGAAGGGGTCGAGTTCATGGTCGTCAACACCGACGCGCAGGCGCTCGCGGCCAGCGCCGCGCCGCTCAAGCTGCACATCGGCGCCAACGTGACGCGCGGCCTCGGCGCCGGCGCGGATCCCGAGAAGGGCCGCAAGGCCGCGCTCGAGGACGTGCAGCGGATCAAGGAAGTGATCCAGGGCGCCGACATGGTGTTCGTGACCGCCGGCATGGGCGGCGGCACCGGCACCGGCGCCGCTCCGGTCATCGCCCAGCTCGCCCGCGAAGAGGGATGCCTCACGGTCGGCGTGGTGACGAAGCCGTTCTTCTTCGAGGGCAAGCAGCGCGCGCGCCGCGCCGAGCTCGGCCTCGCCATGCTGAGCGAGCACGTCGACACGCTGATCACGATCCCGAACCAGAAGCTCCTCTCGCTCGGCGACGAGGACCTCTCGTTCATCGACGCCTTCCGCAAGGCCGACGAGGTCCTCTACCAGGCGATCAAGGGCATCAGCGATCTCATCACCCAGAACGGGATCGTCAACGTCGACTTCGCCGACGTGAAGACCGTGATGAGCAACATGGGCCGCGCGCTCATGGGCACCGGCTGCGCCAAGGGCCAGGGCCGCGCCCGCCTCGCCGCCGAGATGGCGGTCAGCTCGCCGCTCCTCGACGACATCTCGGTCGAGGGCGCGACGGGCGTCCTCATCAACATCGTCGGCGGCCCCGACATGCGCATGCGCGAAATCGAGGAGGCCGCGACGCTGGTGCAGGAGATGGCGCACGAGGACGCGAACATCATCTTCGGCGCCACCGTCGACGAGACGATGGGCGACGCGATCAAGGTGACGGTCATCGCCACCGGCTTCGATCACGTCGTCGCCGAGGTTCCGCAGCACCTCGCGAGCGCGGCCTCGACCCGGCCCGCGTCGCTTGGCTCGATCGCTTCGACGGCCTCGCAGCTCAGCGCGCGCGTCGCGACGTCGAGCCCGCCGCTCCCGGCGCGCGGCGCCTCGTCGCAGCGTCAGCCGATGCGCTCGGAGGAGAGCTCCTTCCCGAGCCGCCGCCCCGCCGTCCCCGCGCAGGCTGCTGCCGGCGGCGCGAACGGTGCGGGCCGCGAGCGCGCGTCCTTCGTGCCGCCGCTCGATTCCGAGTGGGACACCCCGGCGTTCCAGCGCCGTAGCCAGTAGTCTCGATGGGGCCGGAAGCGGCCCCATCCCCCGGCGCGCTGCGCGCGTCTTTGTCGCCCCAGGGCGCGCCGGCGGCGCGCGGATGCGGTGTTCTTGGTTCACAGGCGGTGCGCGTTCGTGGTACCGAGCGCCGCTGGCGGACGCGGGACGTGATCGTTGACAGGGACGGGGGGCGACTTATGGTCACTTCCGCCCTGTCTCCGGAGCAGGCCTTCCGAGCGCCGTCGTCTGCACATGAGCCAAAAACGCGATTATTACGAGATTCTCGGCGTCGCGAAGGATGCCCCGGCGGACGACATCCGAAAGGCGTACCGGAAGGAGGCTCTGAAAAGCCATCCTGATCGGAACCCGGGGGACAGCGCCGCCGAGGCTCGCTTCAAAGAGGCGACCGAAGCGTTTCAGGTCCTCTCGGACGACGAGAAGCGCGCCCGCTACGACCGCTTCGGCCACGCCGGACTCGAGGGGATGCCCGCGGACGCCGGCGGCGGCG
>JAWVDX010000152.1:0-3370 GCA_033857015.1 Gaiellaceae bacterium | reverse complement strand
CGTTGTTCACGAGGATGTCGAGCCCGCCGAAGGTATCGACGGCGCGCTTGACGAGGCGCTTCAGGTCGCGCGGGTTCGTCACGTCGCCCTGGACGGCGAGCGCCCCGATGCGCTCCGCCTCGCGCTCCAGGAGGGCGCGGCGGCGCGCGAACATGACGACGTTCGCCCCTGCCTTGTCGAGCGTCTCGGCGATCGCGAGCCCGATCCCCGAGGACGACCCGCACACGATCGCCGTCTTGTCCTTCAGGTTGATGCGCACGCCGGGGAGCCTAGCGAGTGGGTTCTAGGCCCGGAGGGCCGTTACGACCACCGTGCGGTAGGCGATGACGCGCGAGCCGCCGTGCGCGTCGACCGCGGCGCCGATCGCCTCGTGGAGTCGGGCGCGGCGCTCTGCCGGTAGGGCGATGTGGTCGCTGTAGGTCCGCAGCAGGTCGAGAAGCTCGTCACGGCGATAGCTCTGCTCGTGCCGGAAGACCCACTCCTCGGCGCCGGTGAAGAGTGCGCTCCCGGCGAGCTGATCGAGATCGGCACCGCGGTCCGCCTCGTGGGCGCCGATGCCGAACCTGCCGGCTCGCAACTCGGGCGCGAGGCTCTCGTACAGGGCGTCGATCTCGCCGTCCAGGCCGCCCGGCTCGAACTGCGGGAAGTTCCAGAAGGCGGCGAAGCGTCCGGCCGGCCGGAGTGCGGCGGCGACCCGCTCGAGCCGGAGCTCCTGGTCGAGCCAGTGCCAGGCCTGCCCGCAGATGCCGAGGTCGAAGATGCGGCCCGACGGGTTCCACTCCTCGAAGCGCGCCGTCTCGACTCCGAGCCCTCGCTGGCGCGCGACGGCGGCCATTCGCTCGTCCGACTCGATGCCCAGCACCGTGCAGCCGCGCTCGGCGAACAGGCGGCCGGCCTTGCCGGTGCCACAGCCGATGTCGAGGACCTGGCGGGGGCACTCCGCGAGCAGCCGGTCGACGAGGGCGGCGGGGTACGTGGGACGCGCTCGCTCGTACCGCTCGGCCTCGATACCGAAGAGGGAGCCCCGCTGCTGGACGACGGGGTCGACGGTCACCCGTCGATGCTACGTCACCCGGCGGGGGCTCTAGCCGGCGTACAGGGTGATCGTCGCGACGAGCACGTAGAGCGCCACGAGCGCGAGCCCTTCGAACATCGCCGCCTCGCCGTCGCCGGTGATCTGCCAGACGGCGACCGCGGTCAGCACGAGCGCTCCGATCAGGAGCGGCGGCATCGCGAACGTGAGCGGCGTCGCGAAGAGCAGCGAGACGAGGACGAGCACGGGGAAGAGGAAGCAGGCGATCTGGGCGACCGAGTTCTTCACGATCGAGACGGCGAGATCGGGCTGGCCCTTTGCCGCGAGCACGATTCCGGCGACGTTCTCGACGGCGTTGCCCGCGATCGCCACGATCACGAGGCCTGCGAACGCCTCCGAGAGGTTGAGCTTGTCCATGGACGGGGTCAGGGCTGCGACGAACCAGTCCGAGACGAACGCCGAGCTGCTTCCCGCGACGAGGAGCAGGACGATCGCCGTCCGCATCCCGACGCGCGCCTGCGCGTGGGTCGCCTCGGTGCCGAGGCCGCGGCGCACGTACGGGACGAGCCAGGCGCCGTAGACGACGAGGAGGCTGATCGAGGCGACCGTCGAGACGGCGACGAGGTGGTGCTCGATCTTGCCGTGCTCCGACGAGATCGCGATCCCGACGAGCGCGATGATGAAGACCGCGAGCAGGAGGAGCGTCGCCGTGTCGTTCGGCAGGCGCGGGCTGAAGCGCATGATCTTGTCCTTCGAGACGTAGGCGCCGGCCATGATCGCCAGGCCGAGGACGAGCAGCGCGTTCGCGAGGACGGAGCCGACGATCGCGGTCTGCGCGACGACCGTCTTGCCGGCCGACAGGGCGAAGATGACGACGAAGAACTCCGGCAGGTTGCCGAGCGTCGACTGGAGGACGCCGGTGGCCGCGGGGCCGAGGCGCTCGCCGACCTGCTCCGTCGAGAACGAGACGATCCAGGCGAGCCCGGCGAGCGCGAGAGTCGCGAGCCCGAAGGCGAGGAGCGGGGTCAGTCCCCGGTAGTGCGCCACACCCGCCGCGGCGGTGAAGAACGTGATCGCCCCGAGAACGACGACTTCGATTCGCGAGAGACCGAGCACGGTCGCGCAGCCTATAGCGCGACATTGGGGTCTGTCCCCGGGACAGACCCCAACGAGCCGTCGAGGCGCAGGACATTCGAGTCGACGGCACGGTCCAGCGCGAATCAGGAGGCGGCACCGCCTCAGTTCCGTTGCAGTTCCGTTGCAGTTCCGTCGCGAAGGGTCTGTCCCCGGGACAGACCCCGGGGATTAGGTCGCGAGGAGCAGGGCCAGAGCGGCGAGCGCTCCTGCGCTACCGAGCACGAATCCGAAGCAGCCGAAGGCGGTGTCGCGTCCCACGGCCCGGAGGTCGTCCTCGCCGGGCGGAACGTGGTCGCCGTAGTCGCCCGGCGGTGAGGACGGCGCGGCTTCGCTGCCGTCCCCGTCGCCCATCGCCCTAGACGCTCAACACGCCGACGACTTCGCGTACCGCCGAGGCGGACGCGGCGAGCGCCTCGCGCTCCGAGTCGTCGAGGTCGAGCTCCACGATCCTCTCGATGCCCTTCGACCCGAGCACCACGGGGACACCCATGTAGAGCCCGTCGATCCCGTACTCGCCCTCGAGGAACGCGGTGACCGGGAGCACCCGCTTCTCGTCGAGGACGATGGAGTCGACCATTTGCGCGGCCGCCGCGCCAGGCGCGTACCAGGCCGAGGTGCCGAGCAGGTTCACGAGCTCGCCGCCACCCTTGGCAGTGCGCGCGACCATCGCCTCGATCCTGTCCTCGGCCACGAGCTTGCGCAGCGGCACGCCGCCGACGGCGGTGTGCGAGACGACGGAGACCATCTGGTCGCCGTGACCGCCCAGCACCATCGCGGTGACGTCCTTCACCGAGGCGCCCGTCTCGTGCGCGATGAACGTGGAGAAGCGCGCCGTGTCGAGAATCCCCGCCATGCCAAAGACCCGCTCCTTCGGCCAGCCGGAGACCCGCTGGGCGACGTGGCACATCGCGTCGAGCGGGTTCGAGACGACGATCAGGATCGCGTCGGGCGAGGCCGCCACGACTTGCTCGGTCACCGACTTGACGATCTTCTCGTTCGTCGCGACGAGGTCGTCGCGACTCATCCCCGGCGAGCGCGGCAGCCCCGCGGTCACCACGACGACCGACGACCCGGCCGTCTCCTCGTAGCCGTTCGTCCCGACCACGTTCGGCTCGTAGCCGAGCACGGCGCCCGCCTGGTTGATGTCGAGCGCCTTCCCCTGCGGGAGGCCCTCCTTGATGTCGACGAGGACGACGTCGG
>JAWVDX010000151.1:0-3839 GCA_033857015.1 Gaiellaceae bacterium | reverse complement strand
TAGACCGCCTTGGCAGGGGTGGCATCGAGCTCGGCGGCGAGACGGTTCGGGTCGGGCGAGGCGCCCCACTCCTCCTTGAGGTGCGCGACGTCGCAGCCGTAGGCGGCGCCGATCTTGGCCCAGCGCTCGCCGAAGTTGCCCGCCGAATGGACGACGATCCGCTCGCCGGCGGCCGCCAGGTTCGTGACTGCCGACTCCATCGCCCCGGTTCCCGAGGCGGCGAAGATCAGGACGTCGCTCTCCGTCCGGTAGACCTCACGGAGGCGCTGCTCGCACTCGACGAAGGCCTTGCGGAAGTCGGAGCCGCGGTGGTGCACGATCGGCTCGGCCATCGCCAGCAGCACCTGTGGCGGCACCGGCGTCGGCCCGGGAGTCATGAGGTAGCGCTTGTCCGGCATCGGAGGCCCAGCCTAACGGAGACGCGGCGCCGGCTTGACGGTTCTCCACGGCAGTAGGCTGGCCCGGTGGACGCGCTCCTCTCGTTCGCCGCGGCGCTCCTCTCCCTGCGTCTCGCGGCGCTGCTCGTGCGCCGCTACCGCGAGCGGCAGGACGCCTCGCTGCTCGTCTGGAGCGGTGCGCTCCTCGCCTACGCGGTCGCCTCGGCCGCGCTCGCGTGGAGCAGCGCCGCCGGGTGGAGCTCCATCTCGTTCCGCGTCTACTACGCCTTCGGCGGGCTCCTGGCCGCGGCGCTGCTCGGCGCCGGGTCGCTCCTGCGGGCCGGGCGCTCCTGGGCGTGGCCGCTGGCGCTCGCGTACACGGGGCTCGCACTCGGGGTGGCGATCGCGATGCCCGCCCACGGCGCCTTCGCGGGAGTAGAGATCCCGAAGGCGCAGGCGCACCTCGACTTCGTCCCGGCACGGCTGCTCGCGGTCGTCGCGAACTCGCTCGGGACGGTTGCCGTGGTCGGCGTCGCGCTCTCGAGCCTGCGGCGCCGGCCGCTCGGGAACGGGCTCATCCTCGCCGGGGTCGCGGTAGCTGCGGCGGGAAGCGGCCTCGCCGGCCTGGGCGTGGCGCGCACAGCGCTCTTCACGCTCGCCGGCGCAGCGCTGCTCTACGGCGGGTTCGTCGCGCGCCCGCGCGTACGCGAGACTTAGCAACAGACTGTTACTAAGTCTCCTCGCCGGCTACGGTGACGCGGCGTTGGGACGGGCGGACCGAGGCGAGGATGAGCTCGATCCCCTCGTCGGCGATCGCTGCCCGCGCCTGGGGCGAGAGCCCCGAGTCCGAGACGATGGTGTCCGCGGCGGAGAGCTCCGCGATGCTGCTGAGGCCGCGCACGCCCCACTTCGTGTGGTCCGCGACCACGACGACCCGCCGCGCGGAGGCGATCAGCGCCTGGTTCGTCTCCGCCTCCAGCAGGTTCGGGGTCGTGAAGCCGGCGTCGACCGACATCCCGTGCACGCCCATGAAGAGGAGGTCGACGTGCAGCGAGCGCAGCGCCGTGATCGCCACCGGGCCGACGAGCGCATCGGACGGGGTGCGCACACCGCCCGTGAGGACGGTCGTCACGTCGGGGCGCCCGTCGCGATGGAGGACGTTCGCGACCTGGATCGAGTTCGTGACGACCGTCAGATCGGGGATGTGGACGAGATGGTGGACGAGCCGCCAGTTCGTGGTGCCCGCGGTGAACGCGATCGCCTGCCCCGGCTCCACGAGGCCGCTCGCCTTCCGCGCGATCGCCTCCTTCTCGTCGAGCTGGCGGTGCGACTTCGCCTCGAAGCCAGGCTCGTCCGTGCTCGGGGCGCCGCGGGCGGTCGCCCCGCCGTGCACCTTCTCGAGCACGCCTGCGCTCGCGAGGACGTCCAGGTCGCGGCGGATCGTCATGTCCGACACCGCGAGGAGCTCGGTCAGCTCGCTGACGCGCACGGCGCCGCGGCGGCGAACCTCCTCGGCGATCAGCTGCTGACGTTGGCTGGCGAGCATTCCGGCGGCTTCCTGCTCCATCGTCACAGATCCGCCGTCGAATCGGAGTCTCCTGCGCGCCGCAGCGCAACCGCTGCTTCCTCGGGGCGGATCGGGTTGAAGAAGACGCCGGAGCCGAGCTCGCCCGCGGCGATGTAGCGCGCGACGCCGGGCGCGCGCCACGGCGTGACGATCTCGACGTGGAGACAGGCCTCGGGCCAGTCGCCCCCGTCGAACGGGCGCTGGTGGATCCAGAGCATGTAGGGCGTCTGGGCGTCGAAAAGGCGGTCGAGCCGCTCGAGGACGTCGACGAGGAGCTGCGCGAGGCCGTCCCGTCCTGCGTCGTCCAGCGACGGCAGGTCGGTGACGCGGGTGTCCGGGACGAGGACGAGCTCGTACGGGAAGACCGGCGCCTCCGGCACCCAGGCGCGCCACCCTGGGCTCGTCGCCACGAGGCGGTCGCCGGGCTCGGAGAAGACATCGCCGCGCTCGAGCTCCGAGCGGGGCTGCCTGGGGACGTCGTCGAAGGCGTAGATCTGGCCGTGGGGGTGAGCGATCGTGGCCCCCACCTCGGCGCCCCGGTTCTCGAAGATGAGCACGTAGGCGATGTCGTCCCGGGCGCCGAGCGCGACGCTGCGCTCCGCCCAGAGGTCGATCACCTTGCGCGCGCCCCCGGCGCCGAGCGACCAGAACGTCGCGTCGTGCTCCGGCGTGTAGAGCA
Source organism: Gaiellaceae bacterium (assembly GCA_033857015.1). GTDB lineage: Bacteria > Actinomycetota > Thermoleophilia > Gaiellales > Gaiellaceae > JAWVDX01. The sequence goes on along the minus strand of JAWVDX010000151.1, from coordinate 1,216 downwards.
CGACCTCGCAGCGTCCACCGGACATGGCCGGCCAGCGGTTCGGGAACCAGCGCACCTCGTAGTCCTCGGGCGCCTCGAGCCCGCCCGGGCAGAAGGGACAGACGGTCGCGGGCAGGTTGGGGCGCACCTGGCGTGAGCCCACGACGTAGGTGAGCGCGCCCGTGTGCACGTCGACGCGCAGGTCGTGCGTGGGCGCCTCGCCGGCAGCCGCGGCGTCCGTCGGGATCGAGGGGAGTTGGTCGGTCAATGTCGGCGGGGTTCAGGGCTTGCGCGATGCACCATACTTCAACATTGCCGAACATGCACGCAATCCGCGCCTGAACCGCTTGGGGCCATAACAATTGACGTGTTTTGTCTCATCCGCTTGACTTTGGCAGCCCCAGGTGACAGGTTACCCCGCATCGGAATATGTTTGATTCTGTCGCTAACCGCTTGATGCGTCGCTCCCGTGCCGCCAACAACCAGGAGGACTTCACATGAATCTGAGGAGGATCGCCCCCATCGCGGGGGTCGCGGTCGTCGTGCTGCTGATCGCAGTCGCCAGCGCCGCCGCGCTCGCGAAGCCGGCCAAGGTCGCGAACGCAACATGTGCGCTCGCGAAGGCGGCTGATCCCGGCAACTCGACAGCCCCGGCGAGCATCCCCGCGTCGCTCCATGCTCCCAAGCTGGCGAAGAAGTCGACCTACACGGTCGCCTTCAGCCAGAACGCCAGCAACAACCCGTGGCGGCTCGCCGAGACGGCGAGCATGAAGGCCGAAGCCAAGAAGCTCGGCTACAAGCTCACGGTCACGGACGCCAACAACTCGCAGTCCAAGCAGATCGCGGACGTCAAGAGCCTGATCGCGCAGAAGCCGGACGTGCTCTTCATCGCCCCGATCACGGAGCAGATGGCGAGCGTCATCAAGCAGGCCGGCAAGGCCGGCATCCCGGTGTTCCTGCTCGACCGCGACGTCGACCACAAGGTCGCGAAGCCGGGCAAGGACTTCGTGACGGTGATCCAGTCCGACTTCGTCCGCGAGGGCAAGCGCGCGGCCGTGCAGATGGCACACGCCACCGGCGGCAACGCAAAGATCCTCGAGCTCGAGGGCACGACCGGCGCATCGCCGGCAATCGACCGCAAGAAGGGCTTCGACAACGCGATCAAGGCCTGCTCGGGCCTGAAGCTCCTCGCCTCGCAGGACGGCGACTTCAACCGGGCGACCGGCCAGAAGGTCGC
>JAWVDX010000150.1:0-3193 GCA_033857015.1 Gaiellaceae bacterium | reverse complement strand
GGCACCACCACTGGGGCGAGACGAGCGGCTCGATCCGCGAGTGACAGCGCTCGCACGTGCCGACCGAGTGGCGGTAGCTCTCCCGCTTCTCGAGCTGGTCGTGCTCTTTCAACCAGGCGACCACCCGCTCGTCGGCCTCCGCCTGGGTCAGACCCTCGAAGCCCTCGGCGATCATGCGCCCGTCGAGGCCGATCACCGTCAGCGTCGGGAGGCCGTGGTCGCGGCCGATCTCGAAGTCGAGCGGGTCGTGGCCGGGAGTGATCTTGAGCGCGCCGGTCGCGAAGTCAGGCTCCACGCGCTCGTCGGCGATCACGGGGACGCGCCGGCCCACGACGGGGACGATCACCTCCTTGCCCACAGCGTCGCGGTAGCGCTCGTCCTCCGGATGCACCGCCACGGCCACGTCGGCGAGCAGCGTCGCGGGCCGCACGGTCGCGACCGTGATCGAGCCGGAGCCGTCGGCGAACGGGTAGCGGATGTAGCTGAGCGCGTCGTCGAGCTCGACGTGCTCCACCTCGAGGTCGGAGATCGCGGTCTCGTGGTGCGGGCACCAGTTGACGATCCTGTTGGCGCGGTAGATGAAGCCGCGCTCCCAGAGGCGGACGAAGAAGGCCATCACCGCCTCGATGTAGTCGTCGTCCATGGTGAAGCGCTCGCGCGAGTAGTCGAGCGACGCGCCCAGGCGCCTGTATTGCCCCATGATCGAGCGACCGGTCTTGGCGAGCCAGTCCCAGGTGCGCTCGAGGAACGCGTCGCGGCCGATCGCCTGGCGCGTGGTGCCTTCGGCGACGAGCTGCTTCTCGACGACGTTCTGCGTTGCGATGCCGGCGTGGTCGTAGCCGGGCTGCCAGAGCGTGTCGAAGCCGCGCATCCGGTGGTGGCGGATCAGCGTGTCCTGGATCGCGCCGTTCAGCGCGTGTCCCATGTGCAGCTCGCCGGTGACGTTCGGCGGCGGGACGCAGATGACGTACCGCTCGTCCGTGCGTGCGCCGGCCCCGGCCTTGTAGAGGCCTTCGTCCTCCCAGATGCGCTGCCAGCGCTCCTCGACTCCGTCCGGCTTGTAGAGCGGCTCCATGGCCGCCGATTCTATGCAGCCAGGCTTCGGGCCTCGACGGCTGTCGCCAGCGCCTCCAGCACCTCGCGCAGGCGCGCCTCGGTCTCGGCGTCAGCGAGCCTGCCGGCGTCGTCCGTGCGCGTGTGCACGGCGGGAACGGGAACCTCGTCGCCGATGACCCGTGCGCCGATCGTCTTCAGGACGCGGCGCAGATCGCCCTGCGCCCAGACGGCGCCGAAGCCGCCGGTGCTCGCGCCGACGACGGTGACCGGCTTGTTGCGCAGCGGGTTCGTCGCGAACGGGCGCGACGCCCAGTCGAGCGCGTTCTTGAGCTGCCCTGGGATCGACCCGTTGTACTCCGGCGTCGCGAAGAGGACGGCGTCCGCATCCAGCAGCGCTGCCCGGAACCGTGCCACCGCGTCCGGGGCGAGCTCGACGTCGTCGTCCTCGTCGTAGGGCGGGATGTCCTTGAGGCCGTCGTACAGCTCGACCTCGATCCCCTCCGGGGCGACCTCAGCGGCCGCCCGGAGAAGGATCGTGTTGTAGGAGTCGCGACGCAGGCTCCCTGAGATCGCGAGGACTTTCATGGCTCTTACGCCTCCTTGACGAAGAAGAGCTCGGTGACGATGGTCACGTCGTTGCCGAGGGCCGGATCGCCGTTCGGGAGCGGTGCGTTCCACTCGATGCCGAAGGCGGTGCGGTCGATCGTGGAGCGGAGCACCAGGCCGACGCGCTCGTTGCCGTAGGCGTCCGGGGCCGGGCCGGCGAGGGTGCCGCGGGCCTCGACCTCGTGCGTGGTGCCCTTGATCGTGAGCTCGCCGCGGGCGGTGACGGCGCCGTCCTCGACGGTGATCCCGCTGGCCGAGAAGGTCAGCTTCGGGTACTGCTCGGCGTCGAAGAAGTCCGGCGCGAGCAGGTGGCCGTTGAGGTTCTCGTCCTGGACGCGGATCGAGCTGACCGGCGTCTCGCCGGCGAGCTTGGCGCTCCCGTTCTCGTCGACGCGGAGCTGCGCGCTCAGCTCGGAGAACTGACCCTTGAACGTGCCGATGAGGTACGGGACCTCGAAGCCGACGGTCGAGTGGACGCCGTCGAGGTTCCAGGTGCCGGTCGGAATCTTGGTCGTGGTTGCAGTGGCGGTCATGACAATCTCCTTGAGGTCGCAATGGTTGTTGCCGCAACTATAGCGCAGGAAACTTAACTGCGCAAGTATCGCTTGGGAGCCACGAAGAAGGCCGCCTCGCGGCGGCCTCCAGAGGACGGATCAGAGCTGTGCTAGGAGGGTTTGGCGAAATACGGCCCCAGGCGGGGTGCGCTGGGCGGGCTCAGGCAAGGACGCAGGGAGCGGGCATAGCAGCGCTATGACCGCGACCGAGGACGCCGCATGAGGTCGACCAGCGCGGCCCGACGCCGCGGTATTTCGTCAAACCCTCCTAGGCCGATTCTTCGGCGAGCTCTTCGGCTTCGCCGACATCGGGCCCGGCGCTCGTGACGAGCGTCGGGCGCCGTCCCTGCGAGATGCATTCCTTCGTGACCATGCACTTGGAGACGTCGTTGCGCGAGGGCAGCTCGAACATCACGTCGAGGAGCGCGACCTCGATGATCGAGCGCAGCCCGCGTGCGCCGGTCTCGCGCTCGAGCGCCTTGTCGGCGATCTCCCAGAGCGCGTCGTCGGTGAACCCGAGCTCGATCGAGTCGAAGGAGAAGAAGCGCTGGTACTGCTTGACGAGCGCGTTCTTCGGCTCCATGAGGATCTGCACGAGGTCCTCGCGGCGCAGCTGGTGCACCGCGGAGATGACCGGCAGCCGCCCGATGAACTCGGGGATCAGCCCGAAGTTCAGCAGGTCCTCGGGCATGACCTCGGCGAGCATCTCGGACTGCTCGATGTCGTTCTTGGAGTGCACCTCCGCCCCGAAGCCGACTGCGTTCTTGCCGACGCGCCTGGAGATGATCTTGTCCAGCCCGGCGAACGCGCCGCCGCAGATGAAGAGCACATTCGTTGTGTCAATGCTGAGGAACTCCTGGTGCGGGTGCTTGCGCCCGCCCTGCGGCGGTACCGAGGCCACCGTCCCCTCGAGGATCTTCAGCAGCGCCTGCTGGACGCCCTCGCCGGAAACGTCGCGCGTGATCGACGGGTTGTCC
>JAWVDX010000149.1:0-4640 GCA_033857015.1 Gaiellaceae bacterium | reverse complement strand
GCCGTCGGGAAGCCCGTTCCGGGTCGAGACCGACCCCCCGGCGTGCGCACAGCCGTAGCCGAGGCTCGCCGGGTCGGGGTGCTTCGCCCCGGCCCGGCGGCCATCTGCCGCTGGATGGTTGATCGGAGATCTAGGTCTTCATGCGCGTCGCGACGTTGTACTTCGTCACCGATGCGCGTCGACCCGGCGTCTCGCCGGCCGGCATCGCGTTCAGCAGCTCGTCGCCATCCGCGTAGTCCGCCTCCGTCTCGAAGAAGAGGATCACGAGGGTCTGCTCCGCCTCGGGATCGTGGAGCGCGATCATCTCCGACGAACGGAGCCCTTCCGGCGGCCCGCCCTCGCCCATCTCCTTCTGCATCTCGTCCATCCGGTCCTTGCTGACTCCGTCGAATGTCACAACGCGTGCGAGTGCCATGTCAGCCTCTCTGTCGGTTGAGGGAACCTTATGCCCTCGCCTTGCGGCCGCAAAAGCCTCGCGTTAGCGTCCGGCTGTGAGCGAGCAGCCCTCCGAGCGCGAGCAGCGGGTCACGCCGCTCGAGCTCTTCTTCGACCTCGTCTTCGTCTTCGCGTTCACACAGGTCACGACCGTCCTCGCGGACAACCCGACCTGGAGCGGACTCGGGCACGGGCTGCTGATCCTCGCCGCGCTCTGGTGGGGCTGGGCCTCCTATGCCTGGTTGACGAACACCGTCGATCCGGAGGTCGGCGCCGTCTGGGGAGCGATGCTGGTTGCGATGGCGGCGATGTTCGTCGCGGCGCTGGCCGTCCCCGAGGCGTTCGGCCGGCACGGAGTCGTGTTCGGCGGCGCGTTCCTGATCGTGAACGCCATGTACCTCGTCCTCTACACGCTCGGCGCGCGCGGCGACCGGGATCTGCTGGCGGCGATCCTGCGCACCGCCCCCACGGCGCTGGCCGGCTCCGCGCTGATCGTCGCCGCGGGGTTCGTCCACGGCGGGCTGCGGCCGCTGCTCTGGCTCGGCGCGATCGCGGTCGCCTTGTTCGGGCCGCTGCTCGCCGGCATAAGCGGCTGGCACGTGCAACCGGCGCACTTCGTCGAGCGGCACGGGCTGATCGTGATCATCGCGATCGGCGAGTCCCTGATCGCCATCGGCCTCGGGGCGAGGGGCACCGGGCTCGGCGCCTCCGTGATCGTCGCGGCCGTGCTCGGGCTCTTGGTGGCGACGTCGTTCTGGCTGGCGTACTTCGACTTCTTCACGATCCGCGCCCAGCAGCTGCTCAGCGACCGCAGCGGCGTCGAGCGGACGGCCTTCGCGCGCGACGTCTACACCTACCTGCACCTGCCGATGGTGGCGGGCATCGTCGTCTTCGCCTTCGCGATGGAGACGACGCTCGCGCATGTCGGGGACGAGCTCGACACGGTCCCGGCGCTCGGCCTCTGCGGCGGGCCCGCGCTCTACCTGTTCGCGTACGTGGGACTCCGCTGGCGCGTGTCCCGCAGGCTCTGGTCCGGCCGCCTAGTCACCGCCGTCGCTTGCGCGCTGCTGTGGCCGGTCGCGCTCGTGGTGCCGGCCCTCGTCGCGCTCGCCCTCGTGACCGCCGTCTGGGTCGCGCTCCACGCGTACGAGATCATCTGGTGGCGCAGGGCTCGCGCAGAAACGCGGGCGCTCCGCGGCCCGATTTCCGCTTCCTGAACGGCGTCCACCGGCGTAGGGTTGGGAATCGCCCAGAGCGTTCTGGGTGCTTTCCATCCTCCGCGAAAGGACATCCAATGAGGCTTGCGTTGAGGGGCCGCACTCTTCTTGTGGCGGGATTCGTCGCCGTCGCGACCGCGACTGTGAGCGGAATCGCCTATGCCAGCATCCCGAGCTCCGACGGGACGATCCATGCCTGCTACAGCCCGAACGGGGCGAAAGGGACCAACGGCGCCCAGCTGAACATCGTCGATCGCGATCAAGCCTCCTGCAGCAGGGGACAGCAGGAGATCACCTGGAGCCAGACGGGCCCGACGGGTCTGAAAGGGGACAAGGGGGACAAAGGCGACAAGGGAGACCCGGGCACGCCAGGGTCGGGCAACGCCTTCACCAACTACGGCGACGGCCTCCACGACATCGGGGAAGGGCTGACCCAGACGGTGTCCAGCGTCACGCTGCCGCCCGGGAACTACACCCTCTCGGCATCCGTCGCGGTGGTCAAGGCCGACGCAGACGACCACACCCACGTGCAGTGTTATTTCGTCTCGGCCGGAACGCTCAATGGCCACGTGGCCCTGGCCTCGCTGGAAGGGACGTTCCAGGTGAGGATGCCGCTCATCGGCGACGTCACGACCACGGCGGCCGCCACAGCCGTGTTCCTGCGCTGCACCGCGCTCGATGCGGACGCCTCGGCGGCCGGCGAGATCATCGCGCTGCAGGTCGGGACGATCACACCCTCGGAGTAGCGCACGAAAGCGAGCGGTGGGCGACCGGAGCGCGCGGTCGCCCACCGCTCCTCGCGCGACCCGCCGTCAACGGGCCGAAAGCGAGGCCTGGCTGCGGGCGCGTCGCATCTCCAGGCGCCACAACTGGAAGACTCCGCGACGCACGAGGCGGCCGCCGCGTGAAGGCGACCGCGCGACACCGGCCAGCGGTTGCAGCAGGCGGAGCCGCCGCCGCAGCCGCACGACTCCGGCGGCGCAGCCGGCGACGAGCGCCGGCTCGAGGTGGTCGCGCCACTCCTCGCCGGTGAGCCGAGCAGCCCAGTCCTCGAGCTCCGCCAGGCGCTGCTCCGGTGTCCAGTCGGCACGGGTCGGCGTCGCGAAGTGGAGCAGCGTCGGGCGCGCCGCGCTCGCCACCCGGAGCCCCGGCTGCGCCAGGAACTGCTGCCACATGTAGAGGTCGGTGAAGGTGCCCTCCGGCGTCGTGCGCCAGCCGTGGGGAAGGGCGCGATAGGCCGCGAGCGTGTGCCCCACGGCGCTGAGCGGGAGGAAGTTCGTCCCGCCCTGGGTCACCGCACGGAAGACCCCGGCTTCGAGGGCGGCGAGCCAGGGGAAGACTCGGCCGCCGAGCTCGACCTGGAGCGCGACCGTGCTCGCAAAGTCCGCGCCGGCCAGCGCGCGCTGGAGCTCCTCGACGTGGCCGGGGAGCCAGAGGTCGTCGTCGGCCTGGTAGCAGACGATCGCGCCGCGCGCCTCGGTGAGCGCGGCGTGGCGGTGCAGCTCGCCGCGTCGCGTGCCCTTCGGGTTGTCGAAGAAGCGGATCCTCCGGTCGTCGCGGGCGCGCTCGGCGACGAGCTCGCGGGTGACGTCCGGGACACCGTCGCCGACGACGAAGATCTCCAGGTCACCGACCGTCTGATCCTGGACACTCCGGAGCGCGGGGCCGAGCAGCGCACCGTGGTCGTGCGTCGGGATGAGGACGGTGACGGCCGGCACGAGCTCCGTCTAGTAGTCCTGCAAGGTCCAGTCGAACGGGATCTCGCCGCTCGTCACCTCGATCCGCGCCTTGTCGGGGTGCGCGGGATCGTAGGGGTGGGTCGGGAAGTTCACGATGACCACATCGGTCGAGCCCGTGTTCTGATCCGCGTGCCAGACCCCGGGCGGGATCAGGAGCGCGCCGAGCGTCTCGTCCGTGAACTGGAACTCCGCGAAGCGCTGGTGCGTCGGCGACTCGACGCGACCGTCGAACAGCACGACGCGGACGCGGCCCGCCAGCGCCACGTAGCGGTCGGCCTGGACCCGGTGCATGCCCCAGCCCTTGATCCGCCCGGGGCGGATCGTGATGCGATACGAGTACACGATCGGATCCGCCCAGAAGGGATCGCGGACGTCGAGCACCTCGATCAGGGAGCCGCGGTGATCCGCCTGGAGCGGGCCGAGCATCTGCAGGCGCACGCCTTGGATCCCGGTCTGCAGCCGCCGGCCCTCGGCGTCGACGCTCGCTCCGTCCTCGGAGCCGGCCGGAGCGATCTCCGCCCGTTCGCGTGCAGGGTCGCCGTCCATCGCGGGCCAGCCTATCGCGACCGGGCGCTCAGCCTGCTGAACGCACGACCGAGAACTTCGCGGCCGCGAAGTCGCCGTTGCGACCGAGCTCGTCGAGCCGCAGCTCGACGTGGCGTGGCAGCAGCGGCGCACCCGCGCCCAGCGTGACGGGCGCGATCGACACGATCACCTCGTCCAGCAGCCCCGCGTCGGCGAACTGGCCGGCCAGGTCTCCCCCGCCGACGATCCAGACATTGCGCTCGCCCGCGGCGCCGGCCATCGCCTCGTGCACGCTCGCGGCGCCGGCGCTCGTGAACTCGATTGCCGCCCCGGGCACGACCGGCAGATCCCGATGCGTGAAGACCCAGCAGGGGATGTCGTACGGCCACTTCCACTCCTCCCGGGGCTTGCCCGCGAACTCGTGGTCGAGGATCCATTCGTAGGTCGTCGACCCCATCGCCATCGCACCGACCCCGGCGAAGAAGGCGCCGTAGTTCAGGGGCCCGTCATCGTCCTGGTTGCGAATGAAGAGCCAGTCGAGCGAGTTGTCCGGATCGGCGATGAAGCCGTCGAGCGTGGTCGCCGTGTAGTACTGCGTGAGGCTCACGCTACGCCGCCTCGGCGCGCAGGGACTCGCCCTCGCGCACGTAGCGAGTCGCGCCGACCGACCGGTAGAACGCGACGGCACGGTCGAGCTCCTCGAGGCCCTCGGCGCGGTGGCCTT
>JAWVDX010000148.1:0-8793 GCA_033857015.1 Gaiellaceae bacterium | reverse complement strand
GGTAGGCGGGCGTCCCGGGCTTCGGAAAGGCCCTCTTCTGCGCGCCGTATGCGCGCTTCGCCTGCAGGAGGAGCGCCGCGAGATCCTGCCGGCCGACCTCCTTGCCGCATGCGGTCGCGGCCGGGCTGCTCGGAGGCGGTGCGGCCGGCGTCGTCGCCTTCGCGCCGGTGCCGCACCCTGCGAGGGCAAGCACCAGGGTCAGGAAGGCGAGGAGACGAGGAAGTGGTCGCATGGTGGAGCCGCGACGCCGGGCGACAGGGCCCCGGCTGGGAGGAGCCGGGACCCTCGTTTCCGCCCTCCGTCCGTGCTCAGCCGATCGTCACGACGGTGATCGACGTCGGGCTGAGGTTGATGGTGAAGGCGTGGTTGCTGACGGTCACGTTCGCCTGCGCGCCGATCGTCGGGTAGAGATCGGTCGAGGCGGATCCCGTCAGCGCCTGCACGATGCCGGTCGTCGCCGTGCCGGTGTACCCGGCCAGGCTGACGTTGGCCGTGCTCGTGGCGGTGTCCTTGTTGATGAGGAGCACCTTCAGCTTGTTCGTCGCCGGGTCATGGCTCCCGAAGACGATCAGCTTGCCGGTCTGGGGCGATGCCGCGACCATGTTGGCCAGGGTGTTGTTCCCCCAGAGGCTCAACGCCTTCCCCTGCGCGAAGGGCTGGTTGTGGGCGTTGAACGCGTCGTACTCGTCGTGCGGCACGTCGTCGGTGTTGTTGATCCAGCGCGTCGTCCAGAAGGCGCTGGCCGCGACCCTGGAGTTCTGCACCAGGAGGCCCGTCATCTCGGCGGTCATCAGGGCGTGGCCGAGGTCGTTCGCGACCCAGTTGCCCCGAATCCCGAAGGTGAGGCCGCCGTACTCGTTCTCGATGATCTTGATCCGGCTCGCATCGCCCGGGAAGTAGGTGTCGATCGTCGAGATGGCGCCGTTCAGCGCGTCCATGTTGCCGCTCAGGCTGCTGTTCTTCGAATAGGACGAGTAGTCCCGGAACGGCCAGGCGGGATAGTCGTGCGTGACGAGGCAGTCGATCTGCGCGTGCGCGATCGTCATCAGCGTCTTGAAGTTGCCCGCGTCCTTCGCGTTCGTGCACAGCTTCGCCGTCGGGTCGATCGCGTGGAGGGCGTTGGCGAAGGTGATGAAGTCGTTCGCCTGCTGCGTCCGGCCCGGATCCTGGCCCATGTAGCCGCTGTTCCAGGTCTCGTTGCCAATGTCCCAGTAGCCGATCGAGTAGCCCTTGCTCTTGGCGTAGGACACCCAGCCCTTCGCCGTGTCCAGCGCCTGCTGGAAGGTCAGCGAGGTCGCCCCGGGAGCCGGGTCGACTGGCTTGTACGCCCCGTCGTACGCGACGACCAGGTTCGGTGTACACGCTGCGGCGTTGCACGCCGTCATGAACTGGTCGAAGTTGAGGACCGGATGGGCCCAGGTGCCGCCTGCGACGCCGGCCGGAGTCCAGTAGGCGGGGTCGCTTGCGGGCCAGTCGTTGGGACTGATCCTCGCGAGCCGCGGGTTGGAGGCGGTGAACGGCGGGATCGACCACAGGTAGCCGTCCGCCTTCTCGCCGCCGGGATAGCGCCAGTTCTTGAGCTTCAGCGCCGCGATCGCGGTGGACAGGGACGCCGACCCGCTGGGCCGGTTGGCGTCGTTGTCCCACCAGTAGTCGGTATCGATGCCGAGCTTGGCGCCGTTCGCCGTGCCGGTGTTCTTCACCGTGCCGGGGGTCACGGTGACCGCGTACGTCGCCGCGGACGCCGCCGTCGTGGCCGCAAGCGAGGCGACGAGCAGGAGTGCCGCGAGCACTCCGAGCCGCTGCGTCGTTCGCCGAGCCGATCTTCCTACGTCAGACATTCTCAGCCTTTCGTTCAAATGGGCGGTGCGAAGGCCAGCCACTCCGCGAAAGAGGCGGCTCGGTCTCCTACTGGGCATCTTCCGGCGGTCCGGCCAGACCCGCTTGGACGGAGATCTCGCAGTTAGGGGACGGGTGTTCCCTTTTGCGCGCGGTCTCAGGAGGACAGCGCGGCGTCACCCGACTGGGCGCGGAACGCCGTCGGCGAGACGCCGACCTCGCGGCGAAAGGCGCGCGAGAAGTACGCGTGGTCGCTGAAGCCGACCTCGTGCGCGATCGCGGTCACGTGGCGTCCCGTCTCGGCAAGCAGGATCTTGGCCAGGCTGAGCCGGTAGCGCAGGAGGTAGCTCATGGGCGAGATGCCGAGCTGCCGGTCGAAGCAGCGTGAGAGGTAGCCGCCGCTCGTGCTCACGTGCGCCGCGATCTCCGTGCGGGTCAGGGGCTGCGAGCAGTGCGCGTGGATGAACGCCGTCGCGCGGTTGACGATCTGCTGCGCGGCCGGAGGATGGGCGACGTCGACGAGGACGCGCTGCACGATCTGGCCGATCTCCGCAGCGCTGAAGAGGTCGCGCGGGAGGACGGCCGCGAGCTCGTCTGCGAAGGCGCTCGCCGCGCTGATGTCGTGCAGGTTGGAGCTGATCGCGATCACAGGCGTCGACCGGACGTGCGGCAGCTGCTGCTTCTCCCAGAAGAACGACGGCCCGGCGATGTCCGGCAACGAGAGGTCGAGCAGGACGAGGTCGACCGGCTCGTTCGCCAGCATCGCGATCGCGCCTTCGGCGTTCCGGGCCCGGATCGTTCGCGAGGGTGCGAGCGCCGTCGAGATCACCCGGGCGTAGAACTCGAGGGTCTCCGCATCGGCCTCGACGATGAGGACCGTCGGCACCCGCGCCGGCGCCGGCGCGCCCTGCGCCGCCCGCGCGGGATCGTCCTCGACGAGCGGGAGCGAGAAGGAGAAGCTCGTCCCACCGGCGGCCGGAGCCTGCGTCTCCAGCTTGCCGCCGTGCAGCTCGATGAGCCGCCTGCTGATTGCGAGCTCGAGGCTGAGCCCGGGAAGCGGCTCGCTCGCGGGACGAACGGCGCCGAGGAACGGGGCGGCCGCGAGTGAGGAGGTCGCGATATCGACCACGATCCGCCCGCCGTCGCGGTGGGCGCGCAGTGCGACCTTGCCCTTCGTCCGGCCGCTCGTGGCCTGGCGGATCAGGTAGAGCACCGCCCGCCGGAGGCGATCCTCGTTCGCGAGCGCCACGAGATCGGACTCCGCAGGCGCCACGCTCACGCGCAGCCCGCTGTCCGCAAGCGGCTGGGCGATCAGCGCGACTTCCTCCAGCAGGACGCCGACGTCGACCGGCGCGAGGTCGAGCGCCGCATCCGGGTGCTTACGCGTCGTGAGCTCGAGCGCCTCCCCGATCAGGCCGCCGACGGACCGCGTGGCCGCCTCGACGTGATCGAGCCCTTCGCCCATGTGCTCGAGCGTCGCCTCGAGGTCATCGCGCGCCGACTCGAGGAAGTCGGTCGTGATGCGCTCCGCCTCCTCCGCGACGCGGCGGTCGCGCGCGCTCTCGCGGCGGAGCGCGATGCTCCGGAGCGCAGCCGAGATCGACCGCGCGATCAGGGTGCAGGTCTCGAAGTCGCGTGAGTCCGAGGCGACGAAGCCGTGCCCGTCGGCGAGGTGCAGCGGGAAGAGGGTGAGGCGATAGGGCTCGGTGGTCTCGAGGAGCCCTTCCGGGAACTGGCGCGCGATGCTGCGGACGTCGGGCCTCGTCTCGAGGCGGCGCGCGAACCCGTACGGGTCGTCGGTGTTCGGCTCCAGCAGGACGACCGCGAGACTCTCGATCCCGAAGAGCGGGAGGTGACGCTGGACGATCTCCGCGACCTCGCCCTCGTGCTCGGCGCCGACCAGACGGTCGGCCATCAGCCGGATCCGATCGGCGATGCGATTCCTCTCCCACGCGAGCTCGAAGAAGCGGCGGCGCATGCTCTCGGCCAGGAGGAGCCTCGTCTCCTGCACGAGCGCCTGCGCCGTCGGGTCGTCGCGCGGGCGGCCGAGCGCGACGGCGAGCCCGGCGATCCGCTCGTCGAGGATCCCGAGGATGCCGTACCAGATCACCTCGCGGTGCAGATCCGGGAAGGCGAGGACGATCTCCCGCAGGGACGACCGGCGGGCCGTCGGCGGCCTGCTCTCGAGGGCGAGGCGGAGCTCGTGGCCGAGCGTCTCGCAGAGCGTCAGCGCCTCGGCGTCGTCGGGGCCGATCTCCTCCGAGATCACGGCCTGCATCGCGAGGATCAGCTCGCGCTCGAGCACGTCCGGGTCGCCTTCGCGCAGCTCCGGGGCCGAGGGCAGCCAGAGGTCCTCGCGGCACCCGCACGACTCGCGCACGCGCAGAGACGTCGGGACCTGGCGGTGCTCCGACGCGCTGTCGCCGGCGATCCGCTCGAGGACGAGGTTGAGGGCCGCCTCGGCGATGTCCGCGGGCCGATGGCGCACCGTCGTCAGCGGTGGGAGCAGCGTCGCGGACTCAGGCCGGTCGTCGAAGCCGATGACGGCGACGTCCTCGGGCGTGCGCAGATTCGCGTGGCGAAGCGCCTCCATCGCGCCTGCGGCGACCTCGTCGTTCGTCGTCAGGAGCGCCGTGAACGACACGCCGCTCTCCAGGAGCCGTGCGATGGCGTGGCCGCCGTGGATGATGTTGCCGCCGAACTCGACGAGCGCGGGGTCGTCGTCGAGCGAGAAGCGCTTGACTGCGTCGTGGTAGGCGAGCAAGCGCTCGTATCCGTCCCCGGTAGGCTCGGTCGGCGGCGTGCCGATGTACGCGATGCGCCGGTGCCCGTGCTCGACGAGGTGCTGGATCGCGGCATCGATGCCGCCCCGGTTGTCGACGATGACGCTCGGCCCGCCCTCGCCTGCTCCGACGAACACGACGGGGTGCCCGCCTGCGGCGATGTGGCGGAGCTCGCTCGAGCGGTCCTCGTTCGCGAGCGGCGTGATGGCGATCAGCCCGTCCGTGTTCCACGGGCCGACAGGCACGAAGTCCGTGCTCGGCGCATCGGAGAGCCAGGCCGGCCGCATGAACGACTCGCCTCGACCGATGCCGAAGGCGAGGAGGAGGTTGCAGCGCCGCTGGAGAGCCGCCTCGGCGAAGGCGTCGTAGAGCGGCCCGAGGTACGTGTGGACGTTCCCTTCGTAGACCTGCCAGCCCGCGAGGACGCCGATCGTCGCGTTGCCGCCTCGCCCTCGTTGCCTGCCGCGCGCCGCCACCGTAGGACCGTAGCCTGCGCCGCTCTCCTGTCAACGACGCCGGTCACGCAGCCGTAACGGACGGGTAACCCGCCTGTCGCGCAGGCACGCCTACTGTGGGGCCGATGCGGGTCTCGGAACGGCAGCAAGCATTCGTCTACGAGGCGCAGAGCCTCGCCATCCGCTGGGAGGAGGACAGCGGCTACTGGCTCTGGGACGAGGAGACCGGCGACGACGTCGTGTGGTTCGCGCTCCAGCAACTGGCGTCCCCGGAGGCCGGCGACACCACCAGGCTCGGCCGCGTGCGCATCGTCATCGAGCTGCTGGACGCAGACGCGGCCTGACCCTCACGAGAGGGCGATCAGGACGATCCCGGCGAACACCAGCGCCGCGCCCGACAGACGCCCCGAGAGCCGGCGCTCGCGCAGGAGGAGGCCGCCCCACGCGACGCCGATCAGGATGCTCGCCTCGCGCAGGGGAGCGACGACGGTCACCGGGGCGAGCCGCAGGGCGAAGAGGACGAGGATGTAGGCGATCGGCGAGAAGACTCCTACGCCGAGCAGCGCCCATCGCGACCGCCTCGCCACCTCGATCAGGCCTCCCCTGTCGCGCAGCACCAGTGGTGCCAGGGCGGCGACCCTGAGCGCGTCGTTGAGCCATTCCACGAGGATCGGCGTGATGGCGAAGCGGGTCACGGCAGCTGCGTCGAAGACCGTGTAGCCCGCGATCAGCGCGCCGGTCGCGAGCGCGAGCAGCAGCGCCCGCCGGCTCCCGTGGCCACGTGCCGTCAGGGCGACGCCGGCCGCGATGGTCGCAACGCCCAGGAGGAGGAGGGCACTCGGACGCTCGCCGAGGAACACCACCGCGCCGGCGACCGCACAGAGTGGCGCTGCACCACGCGCGATGGGATAGACGAGCGAGAGGTCGCCGTGGCGATACCCGGCGCGCAGAACGAGGAAGTACGCAAGATGGATCGCCCCGCTGATCGCCGCAATGAGCAGCACCGTGCCGTCGAGGCGCGCGCCGCGCAGGATCACGACGACCGCGAACGGGGCGACGACGAGCGTCGAGACGAGGCTCACGAGCCAGGAGACGGCGAGCGCCGGCCCCGCCGTCATCTTCGTCAGGATGTTCCAGGCGGCATGCGCGAGCGCAGCACCTACGAGCAGACCGATGACCGCCGCCGACACGCGCCGCAGGCTATAGGCGCCGTGCTACGTGGGGCTCCTCAGAGGCTGCGTCTCGAATGCGCTCCCGTTCAGCGACTCGTGAGCTCGGATCCTTCAGGTGAAGGAGCACCGTCTCTCGGGCCGCTTCCGCGCCGCCGTCCGCCTGCGGGCAGAACGAGCCGGAACTCGCTGCCGCGTCCCGGCTCGCTCTCGAGCTCGAGCCTGCCTCCGAGTGCGCGCGCCGCACGCTGTGCGATCGCGAGCCCGAGCCCGGAGCCGCCGCGAACGCGATCGCGGGCCTCGTCGACGCGGTAGAGGCGATCGAACACACGCTGCTGGTGCTGCGGCGGAATGCCAACGCCGGTGTCCCGAACCGCGAGCACGAGCTCGCCGCGCCGGCGGTGCAAAACCAGATCGACCCGGCCCCCCGCGGGGGTGTAGCGGATCGCGTTCGAGAGCAGGTTGTCGAGGATCATCGCGAGCAAGCGCTCGTCTGCGTTCACCGGTGCGCGTCGGGCATCGACGTGCAATGCCAGCCCGGCTCGGCGCGCCGCCGGTTGAAAGCGCATCGCAGCGGCCTGGCAGACTGCGGCGAGATCGAGCTCGATCGGACGTACTTCCTCGGCGAGATCGAGCCGGGTCAGTGCGCGCAGGTCGGCGATCAGGCCGGTGAGCCGGCGCGTCTCGCTCTCGATCAAGGAGCGCGCCTCTGCTCGTTCCGTGTCGCTCTCGAGGCTGCCGTCGGCGAGCGCGATGCCGTAGCCGGAGATGGCGTTGGTCGGGGTGGCGATCTCGTGGGCAACGTCGGCCAGGAACCGCCGCTGGTCTCGCTCCGCTCCCTCCAGCCGCTCGGCCATCGAATCGAACGCCTGCGCCAGCCGGACGAGCTCTTCGGGCCCCGACGTGCCCATGCGGGCGCCGAAGTCGCCGCCGGCCAGTCGATCGGCGGCGGCGACGGCTCGCTCGATCGGCCCGCGCACGCTGCGTGAGACCAGCGTCGCGGCGGCGAGGGCGGCTCCGATCACGAGCAGGATCACGGCTGCCGCAACGAGTGTGAGCGCCAGCGACGTGCCTGGTTTCGGCGACTCGTAATCGCGCAGGATCACGCGGCCGCCGCGAAACGGCCTGGTGACCGAAACCTCGAGCTCGCGGCCGGTAGGTGGCGGACCCGCGAAGAAGCGCCGGCCGTTGCGGATGACGATCAGCTGGTCATAGGGCAAGGCAGCCTGGAGAGCCGTGAACCGTGGCCGGTCGGCGCCGGCGGCCGCCTGAGCGGCGATCGCCGCTGCGATGCGGTCGTCCTTGGCTCGGTCGGCCGTGCGCTCCTGTGCGGCTTCGATCTTCCCGTAGCTGATGTACGCGCCGACCAGCCCGACGAGCGCGGCGGCGAGCATCGCGACCGCGAGCCAGAGGCGCAGAGAGGTGAGCCGCGGGTGCATCAGAGCTCCAGCCGGTAGCCGACGCCGCGGAGAGCGGTGATCTTGACCGCCGTGCCGAGCTTGCGCCGCAACCCGGCGACGTGCACGTCGACCGTCTTCGGCGAGAGGTATTCGGAGCCCCAGACGAGCTCGAGCAGCTCGTCGCGCCGGTAGACGCGATTGGGCGAGCGCATCAGCGTCGCCAGGAGGTCGAACTCGCGCCGCGTCAAGTCGACCTCGCGCCCGTCCACGCGGCACCGGCGCGAGCCGGGATCAAGCTCGACGGGACCCGTGTACAAGGCCGGCGCGGCCGTGTCGTCGAAGCCCTGGGCGCGACGAAGCTGCGCGCGCACCCGGGCCACGACCTCCGGCGCCGAGAACGGCTTCACGACGTAGTCGTCCGCACCGACCTCCAGCCCCGCGACGCGGCTGGTCTCCTCGCCGCGCGCCGTCAGCAGGATGATCGGAATCGTCGACTCGCGCCGGAGCCGGCGCACCACCTCGAAGCCGTCGAGGCCGGGCAACATCACGTCGACGAGTGCGAGATCGATATTGCCGCCCCGCACGAAGCCGATGGCATCCAGCCCATTCTCGGCCTCGACGACCGCGAACCCCTCCTTCTCGAGGTATGTCCGCAGCAGCCTGCGCAACGAGTACTCGTCGTCGACCACCAGCACGCGTGCGCCCGACCCCATGCTTGATTCTGGCAAAGCGTCGGTGTCCGTCGGCGCCCGTACCGGGCAGAGGCCGCGACGGCGCGCGCGGTGCTAGGCGGCGCGCCGCGCAGCCTCGGCGGCCGGCGACCGATCCTCTGCCGCGAGCCCCAGAGCTTCGCGCTCGACCTTCAGCAGCCGTCGAAGCAGACCCCTCCGCTGCCAACCAACAGCGGCGATCCCAACTTCGGCCGGATCGGGTGGAACCACGTTGCCGGGGTGAACCTCTGTGCTCAGCGTTCTCATCAGCCATCCCTCCTTGCTTTGTCTCTCGAAGCTACCCGGCTGCGGTTACAGG
Source organism: Gaiellaceae bacterium (assembly GCA_033857015.1). Taxonomy (GTDB): domain Bacteria; phylum Actinomycetota; class Thermoleophilia; order Gaiellales; family Gaiellaceae; genus JAWVDX01. The sequence goes on along the minus strand of JAWVDX010000148.1, from coordinate 118 downwards.
ACGGTTATGGGCCGGACAGCGCTCGCCAAAGCGACACGTCAAGAGGGACGGTGGGGCTGGAGCAGGGACGCAGCTCAACCGCTGAGAGCGCCTCGACCGCTCCACGGATCGAGGCAGC
>JAWVDX010000147.1:0-5655 GCA_033857015.1 Gaiellaceae bacterium | reverse complement strand
GCCTCGTCGACCTGCTGGCGCTGCACAAGCTGAACACGCTCCACCTGCACCTGACCGACGACCAGGGCTGGCGCCTGCAGATCGACAAGTACCCGCGCCTGACCGAGGTCGGCGCCTGGCGCCGTGAGAGCCCGCTCGGCTACTACACCGAGGGCAAGGCCGACGGCCGCCCGCACGGCGGCTTCTACACGAAGGACGACCTGCGCGAGCTCGTCGCCTACGCGGCCGAGCGCTTCGTGAACGTCGTCCCGGAGATCGAGCTGCCCGGCCACGCGCAGGCGCAGATCGCGGCCTACCCGGAGCTCGGCAACACCGGCGAGCAGCTCGAGCCGTGGACGAGCTGGGGCATCAACGACCAGATCGTCAATCCGGAGGAGTCGACCGTCCAGTTCTACCGTGACGTGCTCGACGAGGTGCTGGAGCTCTTCCCGAGCCGCTACATCCATATCGGCGGCGACGAGGCGCCGAAGACGCGGTGGCGCGACAGCGAGCGCGCACAGGAGCTGATGCGCGAGCGCGGCCTCGCAGACGAGGAGGAGCTCCAGAGCTGGTTCGTCCGCCAGATCGGGGCGTATCTCGAGAGCAAGGGCCGGATCATGGTCGGCTGGGACGAGATCCTCGAGGGCGGCCTCGCGCCCGGCGCCGTCGTGATGTCGTGGCGCGGGGAGGAGGGCGGCATCGACGCCGCCTCGGCGGGCCACGACGTGATCATCGGCCCGGAGGCCTTCGTCTATCTCGACTACTACCAGGCGCCGAGCGACAGCGGGGAGCCGCTCGCGATCCATCCGGAGAAGTTCACCGACATCGCCAAGGTGTACGCCTACGAGCCGGTGCCGGCGGCGCTCTCGGAGGAGCAGCGCAAGCACGTCCTCGGCTCGCAGGGGCAGCTGTGGACGGAGTACGTCCCGACGCCGGAGCACGCGGAGTACATGCTTTTCCCCCGCTTGTGCGCGATTGCGGAGGTTGTCTGGTCGTCGCCGGAGCGCGACTACGCGGACTTCGAGGGACGGCTTCGGGAGCACCTGCCGAGGCTCGGCGCGCTGGCCGTGAACTACCGCCCGCTCGACGGCCCGACGCCGGGTCAGCGCGCGACCTGGGCGAATCGCTAGACGCAGTCCGACCGACCCTCTAGATTCGAGCCTACAGAGGCTGTTCAGGCCTCCTCGACACAAGGAGTAGAGGCATGGACCTATCCCGCCTGAGCACCGCGACAAAGGTGATCACCGGCGCGGCGATTCTCCTCTTGATCCTGATGTTCTTCAACTGGCAGCAGGTGTGCTACGCAAGCATCTGCGGCGGGCTAACGGGCTGGCACGGATTCGTAGGTGTCGTGCTCGGGCTTCTCGTGATCGCCTTGATCGCCTGGGAGGTCGTGAAGATTCTCGGAGTGGAGCTTCCGACGCTTCCGGTGCCGGCCGCGACGATCGAGCTAGCCGTCACGGGCGGGGTTGTCGTCTTCGTGATCCTCAAGTTCCTCACGGCCAACGAGGCCCGTCGCTGGTGGGTGCAGATCCTCGGTCTGCTCGCCGCCGCCGCGATCGCCTGGGGCGGCTGGCAGCGGATGAGCGGCGCGGACGACGCGCCTGTCGCGGCCGCCACACCGGCCGCCGCACCGCCTGCGGCACCGTCCTACACGCCGCCGGCTCCTGCAGAGCCGGTCGCACCGCCGGCTCCGTCCGAGCCCGTGGCGGCCGACGAGCCGGAAGAGACGCCTCCTCCGGCAAGCGGAACGACCTACTAGGCACTGGCGCTGGGCGGGGACGCGTGTCCTCGCCCAGCGCTTCCTACCGCGAAGGAGACCCGAGATGACGAGCGCCGCCCGCACGCTGTACCGCTACCTGATCGCGCTCTTCGCGCTGGGCGTCGTGGCCCAGTTCTTCCTCGCGGGCGTCGGAGCGTTCCGCGTCCAGCACAACACGGCGCACGGCTCGGTCGGGGACAAGGGCTTCGAGCAGGCGTTCGACCCGCACGTGATCCTCGGCAGCATCCTGCTGCTCGTCGGTCTCCTCGCCTTTCTGACCGCTCTCGCGGCGCGGCCCGGGCGCAACCAGGTGCTGCTCGTCCTCGCGCTCCCGGTGCTCGTCGTCCTGCAGTCGATCTTCGCGCACGCGGGGCCGCCCTGGTTCCGCGGGCTGCACGTCGTCGTGGCGCTCGTGATTCTCGGGCTGGCGGGACGGCTGGCAGCGGCGGCCTGGCGGCCGGCCCGCACGCTCTAGGCCTTTAAAGATCGAGATTCTGCGACAGGCGATAGCCGGCCCAGATGCCGGCGACGCCACCGATGACGCTGAACAGCATCCCGGCCATCGAGAACATGCCGTTGTCGCCCCAGAGGCTCGGGACGAAGCCTCCTACGATCGACCCCACGAAGAGGCCGAAGCCGATGAGTGACTTGCCCACACAGCCAATGTCGGCCGGCAGCTGGGCCGAGTTGAGCTTTGGTGCGATTCCGGTGCAGTTCGGTCGCAAAGCGGCGGCTAGCGTCCAGGCATGGACAAGCGCACCACGCCCTGGGGTCGCGCCACCCTCCTCGAGGAGGTCGTCGTCGAGCACGACGCGCTCGAGCGGCGCTACGACGCCGTCGTCCACCTGCTGGAGCTGAACGACGGCGAGCAGCTCGTCCGCTTCGGCTCCCGCGCGCACGGCGCGCACCGGCTGGGCTGCCTCACCCTGCGCGCGGACGACCTGCACGAGCTGGAGGAGGGGCTCCTCGAGACGGAACGCCTCGCGAGCATCCTGCGCCTTGTCTTCGGCTAGCCCTCGCCCTCGAGGAGCGCGGCCATCGCTGCGCTCCCCCGCTCGATGACAGGGCGCATCTCGGGATTGAGGTGGAAGGCGGCGCTGTCGTAGTCGTCGGGGAGCGCGCCGCGCAGGTGCAGGTCGAGGGCCAGGAGCCGGGGGTAGTAGCCGCCGCCCATGCAGAAGATGGCGTCGTACATCTCCCCGCCGATCTCGTGCTCGTCGATCGTCGTTGCGTGCTGCAGCTCGAGCGTCGTCGTCCCCTCGTCGGCGCCCGGTGACAGGTGCAGCTCGATCTCGTCCACGCCACCGCCCAGCGAGAGCTTGAACATGTGCGGCGCATCACACGCGAGGATCGTCCCGGAGCCCATGTTCACCTGCTCGAATGTCCCACCCAGGCGCAGGTCGCCCGTGACGGGCACGTACCAGCGCCGCAGCCGCTCGGGATTGGTGCAGGCATCCCACAGATCCTCGATCGTCGTCGCGTAGGTGCGCGTGAACACCGCGACCCGGGCCTCGCCGGCGGGGATCGCCCGATGCCGAAGCTCGGGAACCGGCTCGTGGTAGGTCGTCGTCTCGATCGTCATGTCGTTCCACCTTCGGAGTCGGGGTTGAGTGAGGATGCACGCCGCGCACGCTTGCCGCGCGCGACCTCGACGCCGAGTGCGTCGAGCCGCGGGCCCCAGAAGCGTCGATACGGCTGGAGCCACTGGTCGACCTGCTGGAGCGGGGAGGCGTCGACCGCGTACAGCCGCCGGACGCCTGCTGCCCGCACCGTTGCGAAGCCCTGCTCGCGGAGAACGCGGAGGTGCTGCGAGACGGCCGGCTGCGAGATCCCGAACTCCTGCTGGACGACGGCGCCGATCTCGCCCGCGGCCTGCTCCCCGTCGGCGAGCAGCTCGAGGATGCGCCTCCGCACCGGATCGCCCAGGATGTCGAACGCGTGCATGGAGCTACCGTATCAGCAGATGCTTATATAAGCAAGTGCTGATCTATGTTAAGCCGCGAGCGCGGCGAGCGTGCGCTCGCGCGCCGCGTCGACGAGCGACGCGAGAATGAGCGCGCCGTCGCCGGAGCCGAGGAGCGGGTCGACCGCGTGCTCCGGATGCGGCATCAGCCCCATGACGTTCCCGGCCTCGTTGCAGACGCCGGCGATCGCCATCACCGAGCCGCTCGGGTCCTCGCCGTGGTAGCGCAGCACGATCTGGCCGCTCGCCTCGAGGCGCGTGACCGTCTCGTCGTCGGCGAACCAGCAGCCCTCGTTGTTCTTGATCGGGATCTGTAGCCGCTGCTGCGGCTCGCAGCGCGAGGTGAAGGGCGTGTCCGTCCGCTCGACGCGCAGCGTCACGTCGCGGCAGATGAAGGAGAGCGAGCGGTTCTGGCGCAGCACCCCGGGGACGAGCCCCGCCTCGGAGAGGATCTGGAAGCCGTTGCAGATCCCGAGCACGAGCCCGCCCGCCTCTGCGAACTCCACGACCTTGTGCATGACGGGGGAAAAGCGCGCGATGGCGCCGCAGCGTAGGTAGTCGCCGTAGGAGAACCCGCCCGGCAGCACGACGGCCGTCGTCCCGGCAGGCAGCGCCGGCTCCGCGTGCCAGACCGCGACCGCGTCCGCGCCGAGCGCGCTGAGCGCCCACACCGCGTCGTGGTCGTCGAGCGAGCCGGGGAAGCTGACGACCGCGATCCTGGGCCGCGGCTCGCTCACGTCGCGAGCTCGATCTCGAAGCTCTCGATCAAGGGGTTCGCGAGCAGCTGCTCGCACATGCGCTTGATCTCCGCCTTCGCCTCGCCCGGGTCGCTCGTCGCGACCTCGAGGTCGAACACCCGGCCCACGCGGGTCGCCTCGACGCGGAAGCCGAGCTTCTGCAGCGCGCCGCGGGTCGCCTCGCCCTGGGGGTCGAGAATGCCCTGCTTCGGCCGTACGAGGACGGTCGCCTTCACCTGAGCACCACCTCCGGGTCGTCGAGATAGGAGTCGAAGGGCTGCTCCGTCAGCAGCTCGAACGCCTCGACGTAGCGCGCCCGTGTCTGCGCGACGACCTCGCCGGGCAGCTCCGGGCCGGGGTAGGCCTTGTCCCAGCCGAGGCCCTCCGTGTAGTCGCGCACCGGCTGCTTGTCGAACGACGGCTGCGGGCCGCCGGGCGCGTACTGATCCGCGGGCCAGAAGCGTGAGGAGTCGGGCGTGAAGCACTCGTCGCCGAGCACGATCCGTCCCGCCTCGTCGAGGCCGAACTCGAACTTCGTGTCGACGAGGATGATCCCGCGCTCGGCCGCGTGCGCCGAGGCGAAGCGGTACAGCTCGAGCGAGAGCCGCTCCAGCTCGTCGTAACGCTCCTCGCCGACGAGCTCGACGCCCCTGACCCGGTCGACCGTCTCGTCGTGGCCCTCGGTCGCCTTCGTCGAGGGCGTGAAGATCGGCTCCGGAAGCTTGTCGGACTCGACGAGGCCGGCGGGCAGCTCGATCCCGGAGATGGAGCCCTGCGCCTTGTAGTCCTTCCAGCCGGAGCCCGCGAGGTAGCCGCGCACGACGCACTCGAGCGGCAGCATCTCGAGGCGGCGGCACTCGGTCGAGCGGCCGTCCGGCCGCAGGCGGATGAGGTGGTTCGGGACGATGTGCGCGGTGCGTGCGAACCAGAAGCCGGAGATGCCGGTGAGGACGCGCCCCTTGTCCGGGATCTCCGTCGGCAGCACGACGTCGAACACCGAGATGCGGTCGCTCGCGGTGAGCAACAGGTTGTCGTCGTCGAGCGCGTAGAGCTCGCGCACCTTGCCGCTCGCTACATGAGTGCCTGCTTCAGACATGGACGGGCTCCCCTTTCCCGATGAGCGCACGAAGACGGTCGAAGACGACGTCGATGTGGCGCGTGTAGGCGTTGATGTCGAACACCTCGTCCAGCGCGGCGCTGTCCAGAACGGACGT
>JAWVDX010000146.1:0-7519 GCA_033857015.1 Gaiellaceae bacterium | reverse complement strand
CCGCGACGTCGCGCGCGTCGCCGTCCTCGGGGACGAGGCAGACGAGGCCGCGGGCGAGGCGCTCGTGCAGCGCCGCGAGGACGAGCGGGAGCGCCGGCTCGGAGACGCGCGCACGGGTGGGGAGTGCAGCGGAGAACGCGACGAGACGCTCGTGCTCGACGAGCTCGGCGACGAATGGATGCAGGAGCGGACGGTCCATGACGACGGGCGGAACAGGCGTTCCGCGGGGGCTCATCGTACCGGCCCGGGTCTAAACTCCGAGCGATGGAGAGCGTCCGCGCGATCGCAGCGCACGCGGTATCGGAGCGGCCGCCGATCCAGCTGGCCGTGGGCGACGAGGTGCTCGTCGGCGAGCGCGACACGGAGTGGCCGTCATTCGTGTTCGTGACCGTAGAGGGCGGTGCCGGCTGGGTGCCGTCGCGGCACCTCTCGGCGGACGCGGGCCCGGCCACCGTGGTCATGGCCTACGACACGACGGAGCTTGCGACCGAGGTCGGCGACGTCCTGGACGTCGTCACGCGGGACGATCCTTCCGAGTGGCTCTGGTGTCGCGCGCCGGACGGTCGCGAGGGCTGGGTGCCTTCCCAGACGCTGATCGCTCAGGCGCGCTCGTTGTAGCGGCGCTGCGTCTCGTCGAGGCCCTGCTCGAGGAGGCACTCCACGGCGTCGGTCGCACGGGAGACGATCGACTCGACGTCGTCCTCGGCGGGGAAGTCCGAGAGGACGTAGTCGGCGAGCGGCCGGCGGTCGCCGCGCTCGGGACGGCCAACGCCGATGCGCAGGCGCAGGAAGTCCAGCGTGCCGAGCTGCTGCGCGATGGAGCGGAGGCCGTTGTGGCCGGCGAGGCCGCCGCCGAGGCGCGCCTGGATCCGCCCGGTCTCGAGATCCGACTCGTCGTGGACGACGAGCAGATCCGCCGGATCGACCTTGAAGAAGCGCGCTGCGGCCGTGATCGGGACGCCCGAGTTGTTCATGTAGGTCTGCGGCTTGAGGAGGGCAATGCGGGCGCCGTCCACGCGCAGCTCCGCGAGCTCCCCGGAGAACTTGCCGCGGAAGGAGCCGCCGTGCCGGCGGGCGAGCTCGTCGGCGACGAGGAAGCCGACGTTGTGCCGGTTGCGGGCGTACTCGCGCCCCGGGTTGCCGAGCCCCGCGACGAGGAGGTCGAGCGAAGAAGCGCCGTCGCGACCGCGACGGAGCAGGCGCACCGGCTACTCCTCGGTGGTGGCGGGCTCGCCCGAGGCGTCGGCCTCGGGCTCGGCGCCGTCTTCCGCGCCACCCTCGGCGCCCTCGCCGGCCTCGGCCTCTGCGGCAGCCTCGGCCTCGGCCTCGAGCTCGGCCTCGGTCGGGACTTCCTCCGTCGGAGCGGTGACGCTCGCGACGACGGTCTCGGGATCGTCGAGGTAGGTGACGCCCTCGAGCACAGGCAGATCGGCCACGCGCAGAGAGTCGCCGAGGTCGAGCGCGCTGACGTCCACCTCGACGTGCTGCGGGATCTCGAGCGGCTTCGCCTCGAGCGCGACCATGTAGAGCGCGTGCGAGAGGACGCCGCCCTGCTTCACGCCGACCGACTCGCCCGTGAGCTCGATCGCGACCTGGGACTGGATCGTCTCGTCGAGGCTGACCTCGAGCAGGTCGATGTGGACGACGGTGTCGCGCACGCGGTCGCGCTGGTACTCCTTGAGGACGGAGGCGCGGGCCTTCTCCTCGCCCTCGAGCTTCACGTCGAGGATGGCGTGCAGGCCGGCGGCGCCGGTGAGCGCGCGGCGGAGCTCCCGCTCCTCCACGGCGAACGCGCGCGGCTCCTGGCCGTGCCCGTAGATGACGCCCGGGATCAGCCCCTGCTTGCGCAGGCGGCGAGTCGCCGCGCTGCCGAGCTGCGGGCGCTCCTGGACCACGAGCTTGATGCGTTCACCAGCCATCGGCCCGGGAGTGTACTTCGTCTTTCGCGCGCTCGGCGCGGTTCCCGGCCGCTACCTGATGACGATCGGGTGGTGGAGCAGCACGAGCGGCCAGAAGATGACCGCCAGCAGCATGTTCACGATCTCGCGACCGGTGTCCAGGTTCGCGAAGTAGTGATGCTGCGATGCCACCACGATCCCGACGATCACATAGATCAGCGGCAGGATGCGGAATCGAACCAATGGAAGTGCCATGGGCCGGGTTTGCCCGCGCGCTCGAGAAGTAGTCACACCGTCCTCGGGGCGGTGCTCCGGGTCTGGCGGGGCGCTCTCGCTGCGCCGCCCGCCCATCCCTAGCCCCACACCCACCCATTCACGGGGCGAGGGCAAGCAGGGCGAGGGTACCGCGGAAAGACGCACGGAACTGCAACGGAATCGGAACGGTTCCTCCACACAGCACGAGGCCGCGCCGACACGAGCCCCGTGAAGGCCGCCGACATGGCGGCGGCCGACAGACAAGACCTGCTCCGCGCCGCCGCAAATCGTCATGCGAGCGGAGCGAGCGGATTTGCGGCGGCTAAAAGAGCTGGTTCTCGCCCGCGAAGATCGCGGAGACCGACTCGTCGGAGAAGACGTTCCAGATCGAGTCGGCGAGCAGCTTGGAGATCGGCATCACCTTGACCTTCTCCGGCTTGCGGAGCAGGTCGATCGGAACGGTGTCCGTCACGACGATCTCGTCGATGTCGGCGTCCGCGAGCTTCTCGTACGCGTTGCCCGCAAAGTGGCCATGCGTCGCAAAGACGTTCACCGCCGTCGCCCCCGCGCTCTTCAGCGCCTCGACCGCGGCGATCAGCGTGCTCCCCGTGGCGATCATGTCATCGCCCATCAGAGCGACCTTGCCCTCGACCTCGCCGATCACCTGCGTGATCGAGGCCTGGTCGTGCGCGGGACGGCTCTTGTTCATGATCGCGAGATCGGTCTCGCCCTCGGGGCCACTCAGCATCTGCGCGAATTTCCGCGCCATCTTCGCGCGGCCGGGATCCGGCGAGACTGAGACGACCTTCTCGCCGGAGAGGCCCTTGTCCCGGAAGTACTGCGCGAAGAGCGGCAGCGCCGTCATGTGGTCGACCGGGATCCGGAAGAAGCCCTGGATCTGGCCGGCGTGGAGGTCCATCGTGAGCACGCGGTCGGCGCCGGCGCCCTCGAGCATGTCGGCGACGAGGCGCGCGGTGATCGGCTCACGCGGCGCGGACTTCTTCTCCTGGCGCGAGTACGGGAACCAGGGCAGGACGACGGTGATGCGCTTCGCCGAGGCGAGCTTGGCCGCGTTCACCATGATCAGGAGCTCCATCAGGTGCTTGTCCACCGGCGGCGAGCCGGTCTGGACGATGAAGAGGTCGGCGCCGCGGATCGACTCGAGGTAGCGGACGTACGTCTCGCCCATCGCGAACGTCTTCAGCTCGACCTGGCCGAGCTCGATCTTGAGGTTCTCCGCGATGTCCGCGGCCAGCGCGGGATGGGACGAGCCCGCGAAGAGCATGAGCCGCTTCTGCGGGCCCCGCTCGATCCAGCGCTGCGCCGACTCTTCTGGCTCCACGGTCACGTGGGGCGCCTCCAATCCGGGGATCTGCACGCTAATCGCGTTCATCCACGTAGCCCTCTTTGATCACCTGTCGCGCCCTTGCGATCGCCAGGGAGCCTGGCGGAACGTCCTCGGTGATGACCGAGCCCGCTCCGACGATTGCTCCGTCGCCGATCGTGACGGGTGGGACGAATGCATTGTGAACGCCGGTCTTGACGTTGCTCCCGATCGTGGTGCGCTGCTTGCCGGGGCCGACCTCGGGACGGTAGTTCGCCGTGATCGCGCCGGCGCCGATGTTCGTGCCGGCCCCCACGTCGGCGTCCCCGATGTAGGAGAGGTGCGGCACCTTCGTGCCCTCGCCGATGTGGGAGTTCTTGATCTCCACGAACGTTCCCGCCTTCGCGCCTGCCTCGAGCACGGTTCCGGGGCGAAGGTAACAGAACGGGCCGACGACGACGTCCGGGCCGATCTCGGCGTCGACCGCAACGAGGTGCGGCCCGAGCTCGGCGCCGGTCTGTGCGCGCGTCGCGCCGCGCAGGGTGGTGAACGGATGCACGGTGACGTCCGGCTCGAGCGTGACGGTCGGCTCGATCCAGGTCGAGGGCGGGTCGACGATCGTCACGCCGGCGAGCATGTGGGCCTCGTTGATGCGATCGCGCAGCAGCGCGGTGACCGCCGCGAGCTCGACGCGCGTGTTGACGCCCTCGGCCTCGGTCGAGTCGGGCGCGGTGTAGACGGCGACGGTGTCGCCGTCCTCGACGAGCATGCCGAGCGTGTCCGTGACGTACAGCTCGCCCTGGGCATTGTGCGGCTCGAGCCGCTCGAGCGCGGGCCAGAGCTTCTCGGAGCGGAACACGTAGATCCCCGAGTTCACCTCGGTGAGGGCGAGCTCGTCCGGGCTGGCGTCACGCGCCTCGACGATCCGCGCGAGCGCGCCCGACCCGTCGCGGACGATGCGCCCGTACGAGCGCGCATCGGCCGGCTCGAACGAGAGCACTGTGCCCGCCGCGCCGGCCGCGCGGTGCGTCTCGACGAGCGCGCGGACGACCTCGGCGCTGAGCGCGGGCACGTCGCCGTTCAGGACGAGGATGTCGCCGTGCTCCTCGCCGAGCGCCGTCCGGGCCGCGCGAACCGCATCGCCCGTCCCGCGCGCCACCTCTTGCACGGCAACCTCGAGACCCGGGAATGCATCGCGCGTCTCGGGCGAGGTCACGATGACGACGCGATGCACGCCTGCTTCCTCGGCCGTCGCGACCACCCAGTCGACGAGGCGCCTCCCGAGCACCGGGTGCAGATGCTTGGGCGTGCGCGAGTGCATCCGCGTACCGAGGCCGCCGGCCATCACGACTGCTGCGAGGTTGGAGGCGCTCATCCGGGAGATCGTGGCTGGGGCGCCAGGATTCGAACCTGGGATCGCGGGACCAAAACCCGCTGCCTTACCGCTTGGCTACGCCCCAAGGAAAGGGAGTCCGAGTATAGAGGCGCGCAGGCTAGAAGCGTTTTCGGAAGAGCATCGCCAGCACGAGGACGGCGATCAGGACGAGCGCCATGATCGCGGCCGCGGTGACGATCGCGAGCAGCAGCGGCACGGCGAGCATGATGAGCTGCGAGAACGCGACGATCCGCAGGCCGATGCGCGAGACCGGATCGAGGCGCTCGCGGTTCATGCTGAAGTACACGAAGAGCAGGGCGCACGCGACGATGAAGGCGATCCATTTCGGAATCGATCCGGCGACGACGAGCGTGCCCTCGACGAGCGCTATCGCGCCGCCGAGCGTGAGCCAGCGGGCGCGCAGCCAACGGCTGACGCGGGTGTCGCCGGCCTCGAGCGGAGCGGCGCCGAGCTCGTGCATGAACGAGGGCATCGCCACCACGCTAGCAGGGGGCGGTCAGCCAGCTGCGGCCGCGGGTCGAGACGTGGTCGAGCGCCGCCTGCGCAGCGTCCGGATCGTCGAAGAGGCCGTAGATCGTGGGGCCGGCGCCGGTGACGTCCGCGCGGAAGGCTCCGAGCGCGAGGAGCGTTGCAGCTTGCGGCGCGCTCGCCAGGTCGTTCAGGGGCAGCGCGGCGAGGTCGCGGGCGTCGTGGACGTCCGCGAGCGCCCGCTCGAGCGCGGCACTGCGCTCGTCGAAGCCCACGGCGCCGCGGCGGGCATCGAAGTCGGCGAAGACGGCGCCGGTCGACTCCTTCTGCGCGCCTTCGGGGATCCAGAGCAGGACGGCATAGTCGCCGGGGAGCTGCAGCGGCTCCAGCTCGCTCCCGTCGCCGCGGCCCAGCTGGGCTCCTTCGGTGAGGCAGAGCGGGACGTCGGCGCCGAGCTCGCGCGCCAGCGCTTGCAGGCGCTCCGGCGGGAGCGGCTGGGCGAGCGTCTCGTTGGCCAGCCGGAGCGCCGTGGCCGCGTCGGCGCTTCCGCCTGCGAGGCCGGCGGTGACGGGGATCTCCTTGTCGATGCGCGCGTGCCAGGCGGGCGGGACGCCGGCCTCGGCGGCAAGGCGCTCGAGCGCCGCCCGGACAAGGGTGTCGCCGGCGAAGCCGGTCACGCCCAGGCTCGGTGCGGGCTCGAGCTCGAGGCAGTCCGCGAGCTGGAGGCGCACGTAGACGGTGACGAGCTCGTGGTAGCCGTCCGCGCGGAGCGGGCCGACGACGAGCGCGAGGTTCAGCTTCGCGTGCGCGAGGCCGGCGCTCATCGCAGAGCCTCGAGCAGGGCCGGATAGTCCGTCGGGGCGAGGGCCTCGGCGCGCGTGGCGGGGTCGTGGCCGAGCGCGGCGAGTGCCGCGGCGGCGGCTGCGCGCGGCGCCAGGCCGGCGAGCTCCAGTGAGTTCGGGATCGTCTTGCGGCGGTGCGCGAACGCGGCTCCGACGAGCCGTTTCAGCTCGGCGAAGTGCGGCGGCAGCGGCCGGCGGCGGAACGCGACGAGCGCCGACTCGACGTTCGGGCGCGGGCGGAACACCTCCCTGGAGACCGGGTGGAAGCCGGTGCGCTCGGTCGCGAGCTGGAGCAGGACCGAGACCGCGCCATAGGCCTTCGTGCTCGGCGCGGCGAAGAAGCGGTCGGCGACCTCGCGCTGCACCATGACGCACCAGTGCTGCACCGTGGGGAGCCGGTCGAGGCTCTCGACGACCAGCGGCGTGGCGATGTTGTAGGGGAGGTTCGCCACGAGCTTGGTCGGCGACGGATCGAGGCTCGAGAGGTCGAGCTGGAGCGCGTCGCCGAGGAGGAGCTCGACGTTCGTGCGCCCGCCGAGCCGCTCGCGGAGCACGGGCTCGAGCGTGTGGTCGAGCTCCACCGCGTGGACGTGGGCGACGCGGTCGGCGAGGAACGCCGTCAGGACGCCAGGGCCGGGGCCGATCTCGAGGACGGTGTCCGCGGCGTCCAGCTCGGCGAGGCGCTCGATCACGCGGAGGATGTTCTCGTCGACGAGGAAATGCTGGCCGAGCTCCTTCTTCGGCTTGACGGTCACGGGAGGAGGCCCGGGCCGAAGACCCGGACCGCGTTCTCCTCGATCTGGCGCTCGAGGTCGACGGGCGCTTCGCCGCGCGCCTGGGCGAGCGCGGCCAGCGTGTGGACGACGTGCGCCGGCTCGTTGCGGCGCCCGCGCACGGGCTGGGGCGCGAGGTAGGGCGAGTCGGTCTCGGCGAGGATCCGGTTGCCCGGCACCTGTGTCGCCGCGAGGCGGAGGTCGCTCGCGTTCGGATAGGTGACGTTGCCGGCGAAGGAGACGTAATAGTCGCGGTCGAGGGCGACCTGCAGGAGCCGCGGCGAGGAGAAGCAGTGCAGGACGACCGTGCCGGCGAAGGGCTCCAGCAGCGCGGCGGTGTCCTCGTCGGCAGCGCGCGGGTGGATGACGACGGGCTTGCCGAGCTCCGCCGCGAGCTCGAGCTGGGCCGCGAAGAGCTCCTGCTGCGCGTCGTGCGGGGCGTAGTCGCGGAAGTAGTCGAGGCCGATCTCCCCGACTGCGACTGCCTGCTCGTCCGCGAGGAGCTCGCGGAGTTCGTCGAGGCGCGCGGCATCCTCGCCGGCTGCGTCGTGGGGATGGATCCC
>JAWVDX010000145.1:0-2884 GCA_033857015.1 Gaiellaceae bacterium | reverse complement strand
CGACGCCGCTGCCGAGCTTGAAGCGGAAGACCTGCTCGGGCCCGGGAAAGCTCAGGAGCGACGGGGCGCCCGGCACCTTCGTGGGATAGCGGTACGTCGCGACGCGGGCGGCCTTGCCGCGGGTGTTGCCGGCGTAGACGCCCGGGCGCTTCAACGTCGTGTGGCGCTCGCTCCCCAGGCGGGGCCGCTCCAGGTGGAGCCAGAATGGGATGCGCCGCGTGAGCCCTGCGGCGTTGCGCAGCACGACGAAGCCGTACTCGTCGCCCTCGCGCGCGCTCGAAGTCGCCGCCGCGCCGAGGACGAAGGCGCCCGGCACCGTGACCTGCGTCGGCACGGTGACCGTCACGCCGTCGAGTGCGGAGGAGAGCGCGACCGAGGCTGTCCACGTACCCGCGCCGCCGCCGGCATCCGAGAGCGCCACCTCGCGGGACAGCTTCGCCCCGGCGCGCACGAGCCCGAGCGACAGGCTCGTGGGTGACGCGAAGACGAGCGGGCTGTCGGCCGCGACGAGGTCGATCCGCCCGCCGCCTTCCCGGAGCGGCGAGACCTCGTGCGTCCCGCCACCGTCCGCGTAGACCGGCTTGCCCGTGAGGACGAGCGCCGACTTCACCTGGGCGGGCGTCCAGGTCGGGTGCCGCTGGAGCAGGAGCGCCGCTGCGCCGGCGACGTGCGGTGCCGCCATGCTCGTGCCCTGCCACGCGGCCCAGGAGCCGGCCCGCTTCGGCAGCGAGGAGAGGATCTGCACACCGGGCGCCGTGACGTCGGGCTTGAGCGCGAGGCTGATCGGCGTCGGCCCGCCGGACGAGAAGCCGGCAATCTGGTCGAGCCCGAAGCCCTTGCCGGTCCCGGAGGCGGCGACGCTGATCGCTCCGGGCGCGCTCCCGGGCGAGTTGATCGACCCGTCTCCGAAGTCGCCGTAGTCGTTGCCAGCGGCGACCGTCACCACGACGCCGAGCTTCGTGGCCGCGTCGATGGCCCGGACGACGATGTCGCGCGACTGCGTCACCTCGGGCTCACCGAGCGAGAGGTTGATGACGTCCATCCCGTCTGCGACGGCAGCCTCGATGCCGGCGGCGATCTCCGGCGAGTTCCCGTCGATCCCGAACTGGGGAGTCGGCACGCTCATCACCTTGTAGTTGCCGAGGTAGGCGCGCGGCGCCACGCCGGCCAGCGTGGTCGCCGTGCCGCCGAAGAGGGCGAGCGTGCCGTCGTCGCCTGCGGCGATCCCGGAGACGTGCGTCGCGTGCTCGGAGTTGTCCGGGTCGAACGGGACGTCCCGGTGCACGGCGAGCGGGGAGGCCGCCGGGAAGTTCCGCGCGACGATCACCTTCGGCGTCGTGAAGCGCGTGTCGCCCTTCGGGAAGCCGGCCGGATAGGTGTAGCCGGCGGGGCTGAAGAACGGATGGCTCGCGTCGAGGCCGTCGTCGACGATCCCGATCTTCATCCCCTGGCCTGCAGTCGAGAGCGACGGGCCCCAGAGCGTGGGCGCGCCGATCAGCGGGACGCTGATGTCGAGCGAGGGCGCGTAGCCGGTCGCGAGGTCGACGCGCGCGACTCCCGGGAGCCGCGAGAGGCGTCCGAGCGAGGAGCGCGGCACGACCACGGCGATGCCGTTCAGCACCAGGTGGTAGCGCCAGCGCACCTGCGCGCCGGGAATCGCCGCCTTGATGCGCCGCACCAGCGCGTCCTGACCCGCCGCGAGCGAGCGCACGTAGCGGCGCGACGAGGCCGAGCCGACGTCGACCCGCGCGTCCCCACGCGCGAGGACGCGCAGGGGCGCGGCGGCGAGCGCTGGGGCCTTCAGCGTGACGACGACCTCGACCCGCGCGGGGCCGCGCGCGCCTGCAGGCACAGCGACGGAGAGCGCCGCGACCGCGGCAATGAGGATGATCCGACCCCGCTTCAGGCGACCTACTCTAGTCGTGCCGCCTGTGAGTCGAAGCGATGCGGATGAGAGGACTTGAACCTCCACGAGCTTTCGCCCACACGGACCTGAACCGTGCGCGTCTACCAATTCCGCCACATCCGCGCGGGAGGCGTAGTGTAGCCACCGGGTCGCCGCGGCAGCGCAGGTGCAATCCCTCCCGGCGGTTCTGAAGAAGACCTCACATGGCGCGGCGAACGCTCATCCTGGTCGTCCTGCTGCTTGCCGGCTGCGGCGGGCACAAGGCGGCCTCCGTGCGGCCGGCGTCGCTGGCCGAGTCGGATCCGGTCGAGGCGCACGCGCTCGCAGCGCTGAAGTCGATCCGGCGGGACTTCACGGCGCGCTTCGTCCCGAACCGCTGGGGGGTCGACGCGGCGCACATCAGGCTGCGCGGGCCGACGCTCGAGGCCTGGAGTGCGCTCCCGCGCACGCGGGCCGGGATGAAGGCAGCGCTCGACCTCTGCGGGCGGATGTACCGGCGCTACGTCGTGCTGCCTGCCGGGCGCCTCGGCGTCGGCCAGGCTGCGGTCTACTCGCGCGGCGGGGTGCTGCTGACCGCCTCGCTCCGCTACAAGGCGCGCTGCTACGTGCTCACGAAGGTGGCGCCGTAGCCGTCGCCGCGAGCTCCGCAGCCTGACGGAGCAGCGCCTCGCGCTCGGCGGCGAGGCCGCTGCGGGCCACGAGGAGCGCCGCGCGGACGGAGGAAGCCCATTCCGGGAGCGCGTCGAGGTGCTCGATCGGGAAGCCGGCCCGTGCAGTGAGCCGGGGCGCCGCGTGGAGATCGTCCGCGAGCCGCTGGGCCTGCCCGAGCAGGAGGTCGCGCTCGAGGAGGGTCGCCTCGCGCTCCGCGGCGAGGGCGGCGACTCGCGCGCGCAGGCGTGCCTCGTGCTGCTCGGCGACCTGACGCGCACCGACCGCGTGCTCGTGATGGCGCCGCGCGACTGCGCGGCGGGTCTGGTC
>JAWVDX010000144.1:0-11071 GCA_033857015.1 Gaiellaceae bacterium | reverse complement strand
ACGGCGATCCGCTCGAGATGGTGGACGAGCGCAAGCAGGAGCGCCTGCGGCGCGGGGCGGAGGCGTGGCTCGCGAACCACCCGGCGGATCGCGCGCTCGAGCTGCGGTTCGACGTCGTCGCGGTGCGGGGCTCGAAGCTGGAGCGGGTCGAGCACGCGTTCTAGAGCAGGCCCGGACCGGTCCGCGTCGAAACGGTTCCCCCAATGGCTCCGACCCAGGAAGCGCTCTACACCGAGCTCGACGCGGATCTCGATCTCTCGTGGTCGGAGCAGCAGCTCCCCGAGCGCGAGCGCACGAAGCACGTGCACCGTCTGCACCCGTACCTCGGGAAGTTCGTCCCGCAGCTCGTCGAGGCGCTGCTCGACCGCTACTTCGCGCCGGGCGAGCACGTGCTCGATCCGTTCGCCGGCTCGGGGACGACGCTCGTGCAGGCGCTCGAGAGCGGGCTCGACGCGACTGGGATCGACGTCGCTGCGTTCAACTGCCTGCTGGTGGACGTCAAGACGCGGCCGTACAACCTCTTCACGCTGGAGCACGAGCTGCGCGAGGCGTGTGCGCGGCTGGAGGCGTTCGAGGGCAAGCGCCCGCCGAAGGGGACGAGTCCCTACGTGCGCCGCTGGTTCGCGCCGCAGGCGGCGGCGGAGCTTTTATTCTTCCGCGATCTGATCGAGGAGGCTGAGCACGCGGATGTGCTGCGCGTCGTGTTGGCGCGGGCGGCGCGCTCGGCGCGGCGCACCGCGCACTTCGACCTCGACTTCCCGCGTGCCCCGCAGATGGAGCCGTACTGGTGCTTCAAGCACAAGCGCGAGTGCCATCCGGTCGAGACGGCGCGCCAGTTCCTGCGCCGCTACGCGCTCGACACCGTGGCGCGCGTGAAGGAGTTCCATCGCGTGCGCGCCCGCGACCGGGTGGCGACGATGCACCACGGCGACGCGCGCGAGCTCGAGCTGCGCGAGCGCTTCGACGGAATCGTGACGTCACCGCCCTATCCCGGGCTGATCGACTACCACGAGCAGCACCGGTACGCGTACGAGCTGCTGGGCCTGGAGGACAGGCGCGCGCTCGAGGTCGGGGCCGCGGTCGGCGGGACGAGCCGGGCTGCGCTCGCGGCGTACTCCGACGGGATCGTGGCGGTGCTTGAGAACGCGCGACGCTCGCTTTCGCCCGGGGCGCCCGTGTGCATCGTCGTCAACGACCGTCGGGAGCTGTATCCGGAGATCCTCGAGCGCGCGGGCCTCAGGCTCGAGAAACGACATCGGCGGCACGTGAACAGGCGGACCGGCCGGCGTGCGGGCGAGTACTTCGAGGACGTGTTGGTCGCGCGCTTCGAATCGGCGTAGTCTCCGCCTGTGAATCGCCTGCTCACCAGGCTCGCCGCCGTCGCCCTCTTCGTCGTGCTCGGCCTCGCCGTGCTGAGTGCCTGGGGACAGTGGGTGCCCGCGCCCGTTCGCGCCTGGGTTGGCATCGCGCTCGGCGTGGCCTGCATCGGGCGCGTCATCCTTTTCGCGCTCCGCTGGCTTGCGAGCGACGACTTCGAAGGCGAGGTCTGGGAGCGCGAGCACGCGTTCCGCAGTGGTCGACGTCCCTAGCGGTCGCTCTTTCGTCGCAGTCTTGGTGCAGTTCTGTCGTAGTTCGCTGGCTAGCGTCGTTGCGTGCTCGCTCGCGCCCTCAGCTACGCCCTCGTAGGCCTCGAGCCGCGGCGCGTCGAGGTCGAGGCGCACCTCCAGCGCGGCGTGCCGGGCTTCGCGATCGTCGGGCTCGCCGACCGCGCCTGCCAGGAGGCCAAGGAGCGCGTCCGCTCCGGGATCAACTGCGCCGAGCTCGAGTGGCCGCTCAGCCGCATCACCGTGAACCTCGCTCCGGCGGAGCTGCGCAAGGAGGGATCGAGCTTCGACCTGCCGATCGCGCTCGCGATCCTGGCGGCTTCACGCCAGCTCCCACTCGGGTGTCTCGACGGGACAGCCGCGCTCGGGGAGCTGGCACTCGATGGGCGGCTCCGCGCGGTCGAGGGCGCCTTCGCAGTCGCGGAAGGGGCGGGCCGCGAGGGATTGGCACGCGTGCTCTGTCCCGTCGCGTGCGCGCACGAGGTGGCGGTCGCAGGGCTCGAGCCGCTGCCGTTCGGGCATCTCGCCCATCTCGTTGCGTACCTGCGAGGGCAAGGCGACCCGGATCCGCTCCCGTCCGCGCGCACGGTGGCAGCCGACATGGGGCCCGATCTGCGCGAGGTGCACGGCCACGAGCGGGCTCGCCGCGCCCTGGAGATCGCTGCGGCCGGCCGCCACAACCTCCTCCTCGCCGGGCCGCCGGGCACCGGGAAGACGATGCTGGCACGCCGTCTGCCCGGGATCCTGCCGCGCCTCCAGCGCGACGAGGCACTCGAGGTGACGCGCATCCACTCGGTCGCCGGGATGCTGCTCGGCGGTGGGCTCGTGGAGCAGCCGCCGTTTCGCGCGCCGCACCACAGTGCCTCGCACGCGGCGATCGTCGGAGGCGGCCCGTCGGCGCGCCCCGGCGAGGCGACGCTCGCGCATCGCGGTGTCCTGCTCCTCGACGAGCTGCCGGAGTTCGCGCGGCCCGCGCTCGAGTCGCTGCGCCAGCCGCTCGAGGACGGCTTCATCAGCATCGCGCGCGCCAACGCGCGGGCGACCTACCCGGCACGCTTCCAGCTCGTCGGGACGATGAATCTGTGCCCCTGCGGCGGTCGCGGCGATGCGGCGGTGGGCTGCGCCTGCTCGGCGCCACGCCTCGCGAGCTTCCGCCAGAAGCTCTCGCGGGCGCTGCTCGACCGCTTCGACCTGGTGCTGGCGATGCCGCGGCTCCGCGGGCAGGAGCTCTCAGGCGGCTCGCCGGAGTCGTCCGAGGCGGTGCGCGAGCGCGTGCAAGCCGCACGCACGTGCCTGGCGGATGGGCCGCCGGTGCCGACCGATGCCGCGGTGGCGCTGCTCGACCGGGCCGTGGACTCGCTCGGCCTCTCCGGCCGGGGACGGGCCCGGGTCGGACGGGTCGCGACGACGATCGCGGCGCTCGCGGGCCGTGCCGAGACCGCGCCGGAGCATGTGGGCGAGGCGCTCTCCTACCGCGCGCCGGCGGAGCTGACCGCGCCATGAGCGCGCTCCAGGACGACGTCCGGGTGCTCGCGCGGCGGGAGCTGCCCCGCCTGCTCGCGGCGATCCACGATCCGCCGCCGCGCCTCCACGTGCGCGGTGCGGCGCCGCTGGATCTTCTGGAGGGGCGGCTCGTCGCGGTCGTCGGGGCGCGGGCCTGCTCCGCCTACGGGACGACCGTTGCCCGTGCACTCGCGCGCAGTCTCGCCGAGGCGGGCGCGGTCGTCGTGTCGGGGCTCGCGCGGGGGATCGACGCCGCCGCGCACCGCGGCGCGCTCGACGCGGGAGCGCCGACGATCGCCGTGCTCGGCTGCGGGATCGACCGCGACTATCCGGCTGCGCACGCCGAGCTCTCCCGGCAGATCCGTGCGACGGGCCTCGTGATCTCGGAGTACGGGCCCGGCGTCGAGCCGGCGCCGTGGCGCTTTCCGGCTCGCAACAGAATCATTGCGGGCCTCTGCGCCGCCACGATCGTCGTCGAGGCGCGTGCTCGCAGCGGCGCGCTCATCACCGCGGACTTCGCGCTCGAGGAGGGACGCGAGGTCATGTCCGTTCCGGGCGAGATCACCTCGGCGCTCTCCCAGGGGACGAACCAGCTGATCCGGATCGGCGCCATGCCGTTGACGAGCGTGACGGAGGCGATCGAGCTGCTCGGCTTCGAGCCGGCGTCCTCCCCCGGGGAGGCGCTCCCGGAGCCGGCGCGCGAGCTGCTCGAGCAGGTGCGCGAAGCTCCGGGTGACGTCGACCGGCTCGCCCGCGCGCTCCGCCGCAGCGCCGCCGACGTCGCCACCGGCCTCGTCGAGCTCGAGCTCGCAGGCCTCGTCATCAACGTTGAGGGGGTGTACCGCGTGGCTGCCTAGGCGTTCGTGAACGACAATCGAGGCGTGACGAGTCTCTGGCTGGATGAAGCGAACGCGGAGGCCGACGCGTGGAGCCCCACGACGACCGATCCTGGCGAGCGGGTCGACGTCGCGATCGTGGGCGCAGGCGTCACGGGCTGCGCCTGCGCGCTCGCGCTCGCGCAGCGTGGCGTCAGCGTGGCGGTCTACGAGGCGCGCCGGATCGCGGGCGGAGCGAGCGGGCGCAACGGGGGCTTCGCGTT
The DNA here is from genome assembly GCA_033857015.1 of Gaiellaceae bacterium. Lineage (GTDB taxonomy): Bacteria > Actinomycetota > Thermoleophilia > Gaiellales > Gaiellaceae > JAWVDX01. Next base: position 6,865 of record JAWVDX010000144.1, on the reverse strand, counting down.
GCGCGGTGCCGCGCCGGCCTACGACGAGGCACGCGAGCGCTTCGGCCGCGACCGAGCACGGGAGCTCTGGGAGCTGAGCGAGCGCGCGCTCGACCGGATGGAGCTGCTCGCCGGCGACGCGCTGCGCCGTCGCGGCAGCCTCCGTCTCGCCGTGGACGAGCAGGAGCTCGAGGCGCTCCGCCGCGAGCACGACGCGCTGCGCGAAGACGGCTTCGCGGTCGAGTGGGTCGCGCACCCGGATGGGCGCTGCGCCGACCTCTTCGCAGGCGGGCTCCGCCACCCCGGTGACGGTTCGCTCGACCCGGTGCGCTGGGTCAGGCGACTCGCCGGCCTCGCCGCGCGAAACGGCGCCACGTTCCACGAGGGCCACGCCGTCGAGCGGATCGACGCGCTGCCGGCCGAGCGGATCCTTGTCGCGACCGACGGCTACACGCACGGCCTCGTGCCCGAGCTCGACGCGGCGATCGCCCCTGCACGCGGCCAGGTCGTCGCGACCGCGCCCCTCGCGGAGCGCCTCTTCGACGTTCCGCACTACGCCCGGCACGGCTACGACTACTGGCAGCAGCTCGAGGACGGGCGCCTCGTCGTCGGCGGCTGGCGCGACGCCGCGCTCGAAGCCGAGACGACCCGCGCGGAAGCGGTCACGCCGGCGATCCAGGAGCGGATCGAGGCCTTCCTCGTCGCGCTCCTCGGCGAGCTGCCGGCAATCACCCACCGCTGGGCCGGGATCTTCGGCGTCACGGAGTCGAAGCTGCCTTACGTCGGCCCGCTCGCGCGCGACGAGCAGATCTGGGTCGCGGCCGGCTACTCCGGTCACGGCAACGTCCTCGGCCTGGCCTGCGGCGAGCTCGTCGGCCGCGCCCTGGCCGGCGAGCACGTTCCCGAGCTCGACCTCTTCGACCGCCTCTAGACGGAGATCTTCGGCAGCTCGAGCGAGTCGGCACGCTCGAGCGCCGCAAGCGCGACCGCCAGATCCTGGATCGCGAGCCCCGTCGAGTCGAACACCGTGATCTCGCCGTCGTCGGCGCTGCGTCCCGCAGCTGTCCCGGCGAGCACTGCGCCGAGCTCCGTGACCTCCTCGCGGCGCAACCGGCCAGCCTCGACCGCCGCCGCCAGCTCGCCGCCGTGACTCGACTGCCCCCAGTCGTCGCAGAAGAGCCGGGCACTCAGCAGCTCCTCCAGCGCGATCTCCGCCTTCCCGGGCCCGTCCGCGCCCATCAGGCTGACATGCTGCCCCGGCTGGAGCGACCCCGCCGCGAGGACGACCTCCTTGCCCGGCGTGACGGTCACGAGCAGATCCGCGGCGAGCGCCTGCTCGCGCTCGACCGCGCGGCCACCGAGCTCTGCCGCGGCCGCCTCCGCGCGCGCCGGATCGACGTCCCACACCAGCGGCTCGCGTCCCTGCGCGACGAAGCTCTCGACGGCCGCCCGCCCGTTCACCCCGGCGCCGATCACCGCCGCGGTCTGCGCGTCGCTCCGCCCGAGCGTCTCCGCCGCCAGCACGGCCGCTGCACCCGTCCGGAGCGCCGTCACCGCCCCCGCATCGAGGACACCGCGCACCATCCCGGTCTCGGCGTCCGAAACGAGCACGAGCCCCGTCACCGTCGGCAACCCCCGCGCCGGGTTGCCGGGAAAGGACGCCACCCACTTCAGGAGCGCGTGACCCGCGCCGAGCGCAGGCATCGCCCGAAAGTCCCCCGCCGGATAGGCCGGGACGTACACCTTCGGCGGCATCGACCACTCGCCGCGCGCGTAGGCGACGAAACCCTCACGCACCGCCGCGAAGGCTCGCTCGGGCGACACCGCGGCCCGCACCGCGGCTCCATCGAAGAACGGGACCACCTCGGGAATCTAGAGGCTCGAGGCACGGCAGGCGCCTCGACGTGGCGCAAGCCGTTGCCGTCGACGCAACCCGGATGGGTGACATCCGCGTCAGTAGTTCTCCCACTCCCGCCCCGGGAGGTAGCGGTCGATTTCCAGGATGGTGAGCACTCTCCCTCGCGAATCGACCGCGCGCGCACGAGCCCTCCGCAGGCTCTGGCTCCTCTACCCGCTCGCGGTGCTGCCGTTCGGGGCCCTGTACGTCGTCACCGACGGACCGCTGCACTCAGGGCTCGCCTACAACATGATCGGCGCCTCGGGCGTCGTCGCGATTCTCGTGGGCATCTGGCTCTTCCGGCCGCGGCCGCAACTGCCCTGGTGGCTCTTCGCGCTCGGCCAGGGGCTGTTCGTCAGCGGCGATGCCATCGCCTACAACTACCAGAGCCTGTTCGGGAAGGAGATCCCCTTTCCGGCGCTGTCGGACATTCCGTATCTCGCGGTCACGCCGGTGGTCTCGACCGGATTGGTCATCCTGATCGCCCGGCGGACGATCGGCCGCGACCGCGGCGCATCCCTCGACGCGCTCGTCGTGGCCGTCGGCCTCGGGATCGTGTCCTGGCTCATGTTGATCGCGCCGTACGAAGCCGATCCCTTCCTTTCCCTCACGCCCAAGCTGGTGTCGATCGCGTACCCGCTCGGCGACCTGCTCGTGTTGCTGCTCATCGCGCGGATGACATTCGGCGGCGGCCGGAGGAGCCCGTCCTTCACGCTCATGACCGCCTCGATCGGCGCGCTCGTCGTGACGGACAGCCTCTACGCATGGCTCCTGAACCACGGCGGGTACGAGCCTGGAGGGCTGCTCGACCTCGGCTGGATGGTCTTCTACGTCGGCTGGGGCATGGCGGCGCTGCACCCGTCGATGGCGACCGTCTCGGAAGCGACCGCAGCGCCGACACGCCTGACCTTCCGGCGGCTCGCGCTGCTCGCCGCGGCAGCGCTCGCGGCGCCCGCCGCGGAGGTCGTCCAGAGCCTGCGGGGCGAACCGGTCGACGCGACTGTCGTCACAACCGGCGCTGCGGTCCTGTTCCTCCTCGTGATCCTCCGCATGGCCGGGCTCATGCGCAACGAGCGGTGCCTGAGCTCGACGGTGCAGGCGCTCGCCGAGGCACGCGCGGCTCAGGCCGAGGAGACGAGCCAGGTTGCGACCGCGGAGCTCCGTCTGAGCCAGGAGCTCTATCGAATCGTCGTGGAGAACACGAGCGACATGATCGGCCTCCTCGACCCGGACGGGACGATCGCGTACGTGTCGCCGAGTCAGTTCGACACGCTCGGGTACAGCGCGGAAGCCTTGATCGGCTCGAACTTCGCGGAGCTCATCCATCCGGACGATCTCGCCAAGGTGGCCGAGGTCATGGCCACCGCGCTCCTCGGCACGCCCACGGAGCTCGTCGCGCGCGTGCGACGCGCGGACGGCGAGTACGTGACGATCGGCGCCGCGGTCTCGCGCATCCTCGACGAGCACGGCGAGGTGCAGGGCCTGGTCGCGAGCGCCCGCGACGTGAGCGAGCGCGTGCGCAACCACGAGCTCGAGGTGCGGCTGCAGCAGTCGGAGCGGCTCGAGGCAGTCGGTCGCCTCGCCGGTGGCATCGCACACGATTTCAACAACCTGCTGACAGCGATCACCGGCTACGGCGACCTCGCGCTCGCTGCCCTGAACGGGCATCCCGACGACGGCCTCCGCGAGTCGATCCAGGAGATTCGCCGGGCGAGCGACCGTGCCGCCGACCTGACCCGTCAGCTGCTGGCCTTCAGCCGGAAGCAGGTCCTCCAGCCGCTCGTCCTCGACCTGAACGGCGTCGTCGCCGGCTACGAGCCGATGCTCACGCGCCTGCTCGGCGACGACATCGACGTCCGCATCAACCTCGCCGAGGACGCAGGGGCGGTGCGTGCGGACGAGGGTCAGCTCGGACAGGTCGTCATCAACCTGGCCGTCAACGCCCGCGACGCGATGCCGGATGGTGGCACGCTCACCGTCACGACCCGCCGCATCGAGCTCGACGGCCTCACGGCGCCGGTCGGTCTCGCTCCGGCCTCCTACGTCGTCCTCAGCGTGACCGACACCGGGGTCGGGATGGAGAGGACCGTCGTCGACCAGATCTTCGAGCCGTTCTTCACGACCAAGTCAGACGGAGAGGGCACCGGCCTGGGTCTCGCGACGGTCATCGGCATCGTCCAGCAGAGCGGTGGGCAGGTGACCGTCTACAGCGAGCCCGGTCTCGGTGCGACCTTCAACGTCTACCTCCCGCGCACGGATGCCCCGTGGCCGTCAACCTCCCGCGGCTGGCCCGTGAACGGATGCAGGGAACCGAGCAGGTGTTGCTCGTCGAGGACAACGAGCCGGTCCGCAAGCTCCTCAACCAGGCGCTCAGCTCGCTCGGCTACACGCTGCTCGAGGCCTCGACGCCGCGGGCCGCCCTCGCGCTCAGCGAGGAGTTCGCGGGCCGGATCGACCTGCTCGTCACCGACGTCGTCATGCCGGAGATGAACGGCCGCCAGCTCGCGGACGAGCTGCTCGGCCAACGGCCCGAGCTGCGCGTGCTCTACACGTCGGGCTACACCGACGACGCGATGGTCGGGCGGGGCGTCCTCACCGAGGGGATGGCGTTCCTCCAGAAGCCGTTTGCCATCGAGCAGCTCGCGCAGAAGGCGCGGGAGGTTCTGGACGCCGCTTAAACGGCCTTGAGCGCGGCGATGAGCTCGCCGAGCGAGGCTTTCGCGTCGCCGAAGAGCATCGCGCACTTCGGGTCGTAGTAGAGCTCGTTGTCGATCCCCGCGAAGCCCGGGTTCATGGAGCGCTTCAGGACGACGATGTTCTTCGCCTTGTCGACGTCGAGGATCGGCATCCCGTAGATCGGGCTCCCCGGGTTGGAGCGCGCCGCCGGGTTCGTGACGTCGTTCGCACCGATCACCAGGGCGACGTCGCAGCGCGGGAACTCCGGGTTGATCTCGTCCATCTCCTTGAGCTGCTCGTACGGGACGTTCGCCTCGGCGAGCAGCACGTTCATGTGGCCCGGCATGCGTCCGGCGACGGGGTGGATCGCGTACTTGACGTCGACGCCGCGCTGCTCGAGGAGGTCGGCGAGCTGGCGGACGTCGTGCTGCGCCTGCGCGACGGCGAGGCCGTAGCCGGGGACGATGATGACGTTGCTGGCGTAGGCGAGCATGACGGCGACGTCCTCGGCGCTCGTGGCGCGCACCGACTTGCCCTCCATGTCCGGGCCGGCGTCGGTCTTCGCGACGATCTTGCCGAAGGCGCCGAAGAGGACGTTCGCGACGGATCGGTTCATCGCCTTCGCCATCAGCAGCGTGAGCAGCGTGCCCGAGGCGCCGACGAGCATCCCGCTGACGATCAGGACGTTCGAGTGCAGCGCGAAGCCCGAGGCGGACGCCGCGAGCCCCGTGAAGGCGTTCAGCAGCGAGATGACGACCGGCATGTCCGCGCCGCCGATCGGCAGGACGAAGAGCACGCCGAAGAGCAGCGCCAGCCCGAGCAGCACGGCGAGCACCCAGACCTTCTCCGGCCCGAAGAGCAGGACGACGGCACAGGCGATCGCCCCGCCGATGACGAGCGCGTTCACCGCCTGCTGGCCCCGGTAGGTGATCGGCTGGCCGGAGACGAGCCCCTGCAGCTTGCCGAACGCGACGAGGCTGCCCGCGAAGGACACCGAGCCGATCAGCGCGGAGAGGAGGATCGCGATCCCCTCGTCCCGGCCGATGTGCGCGCTCGAGAGCGGCGCCAGCTTGTGGAACTCCCCGAATGCGACCAATGCAGCCGCGCCGCCGCCCACGCCGTTGAAGAGCGCCACCATCTGCGGCATCGCGGTCATCTTCACGCGGCGCGCGCCGACGAGGCCGATCGCGCCGCCGATCACCATGCCGGCGGCGATCCAGGCGTAGCCCTCGCCGACGAGGCCCTTCTGCCAGAGCGTGACGACGATCGCGAGCGCCATGCCGAACGCCCCGATCTGGTTCCCGCGCCGCGCCGTCTTCGGCGAGGAGAGGAACCGCAGCGCCAGGATGAAGCTGACGATCGTCAGGAGGTACAGCAGGTTCGAGACGTTCGCGCTCACGCTTCGTCGTCCGGCTTCTTCTGCTGCGCCTTCGGCTTGAACATCTCCAGCATGCGGTCGGTCACGACGAAGCCTCCGACGACGTTCGCCGTCGCGAGCACGACGGCGACGAAGCCGACGACCTTCATCAGCCAGCCCGGGTGATCCGAGCCGGCGACGAGGATCGCGCCCACGATGACGATCCCGTGGATCGCGTTCGTGCCGGACATGAGCGGCGTGTGCAGCATCGTCGGCACCTTCGAGATGACCTCGATCCCGAGGAAGATCGCGAGGACGAGGATCGTCACCTCGAAGACGATCAGCGACGGGGTCTGGCTGGTAACGGAATGGGAGTGCGCCGTGGCCGTGAAGACGATTCCTCCCGGGTGACTGGCCAGATAGGCCCTTAGCTGCTCAATCGCCGTGTCCATCGTCGTGGTCGTTGTCATGCCTTCTCCCTTGTCACGCAGGCGCCGGCGAGCACCTCGTCGTCCCAGTCGAGCTTGAGCGCGCCGTCCTTCACCATCAGCGCGAGCAGCGCGCTCACGTTGCGCGCGTACAGCTGGCTTGCATGACTCGCCATCGTCGAGGGCAGGTTCGTCAGCCCGATCAGCGTGACGCCCTCGCGCTCGACGATCTCGCCGGGGACGGTCAGCTCGCAGTTGCCGCCGGCCTCGGCGGCCAGGTCGACGATCACCGAGCCGGGCTTCATGCCCCTGACTGCCTCCGCCGAGATCAGGCGCGGCGCCGGCCGTCCGGGGATGAGCGCCGTCGTGATGACGACGTCGAAGCCGGGGATCCGCTCGTTGAGCGCCCGCCCCTGCTCGGCCTGCTGCTCCGGGGTCAGCTCCTTCGCGTAGCCGCCCTCGGTCTGCTCGCCGACGACGCCGAGATCGAGGAACGTGGCGCCGAGGCTCTCGACCTGCTCCTTCACG
>JAWVDX010000143.1:0-3001 GCA_033857015.1 Gaiellaceae bacterium | reverse complement strand
GCAGCCCGCGCACGCGCGCTCGCCGCTGCCGAGGCCGGTCGACTCGTTGCACGGCCCGCCCGGGTTCGTGCCGCAATGCAGCGTCCCGAAGACGGAGCTGCGCCCGTTGATGTCCTCGAGGATGTCGACCTCGCCGGAGGTCGGCCAGGAGACCCCGCTGCGCAGCGGGGCGCCGAGCATCCAGAAGGCGGGCCAGTAGCCGGCCCCGTTCGCCGTCGTCACGTTGGGCTGCTGGATGGACGACTCCATGCGGACGACACCGCCCGGAGGCGCTCCGAAGGTGGCCGCCTGGGTCTCGATCCGACCGGACGTCCAGCCGGTGTTCGGATCGCTGCCGGAGTGCAACATGCGGAGGACGAGATGCCCCGCCCCGTCCTGGAAGACGTTCGCGGTGCTGTTCGTCATGGTCTCGATCTCACCGGTGCCGAAGCTGCTCCCCGGGCCGGTGTCGTACTTCCAGTCGCCGGTGTTGACGCCGGTGCCGGCCGCGCCGCTGAAGTCGTCCGCCCAGGTGAGCGTGAAGCCCGCCGGCGGTGGCCCGGCTGCGCCGGCCGGCCCGCCCAGGAGCGCGACGACGACCAGCCCGACTACGAGTGTGAGCGCAAGCGTCCCTAGACGCCGCGCCGTCTGTGCATGCATGTGATGTGTTCCCCCCTACTGCGTTGGATGTGCAAGCTGGACCACGCGCAGGCTCCGACCCGTGCGTGTGAAGCCTCCCCGAAGTCGCCACGACCGATTCCGGTTCATTTCCGGTTGCAGTACCGGTGGGAACCGTAAGTGCACCTACGGGCGGCTGTCAAGGCAACCGCTTGCTCAGCTGAGGCGGTGCTACGCGAGCTTGCTGAGGAGCGCGCCGCAGGAGTCGCGGACGATGAGCTCGCCCGGCAGCAGCACGACAGGAGGAGCTATGGACGGGTCGCGGATCATGTCGACCAGCGAGTTCACCGCTGCGATGCCGATGTCCCGTGCCGGCTGGCGCACCGTCGTCAGGGCCGGATCGAGGTCGACGGCGAAGTCCGCGTCGTCGAAGCCGGTGATCGCGACGTCCTCGGGGCAGCGCAGGCCTGCTTCCTCGATCGCCATGATCGCTCCGATCGCCTGCACGTCGCAGGCGACGGCGACGGCGTCCGGCGGCGTCTCGAGCGCGAGCAGCCGGCGCATGCCGTCACGCCCGCTGTCGACGGAGTAGTCGCCGACCTGGATGTACTCGGGCCGCGGCGGATAGCCGAGCCGCTCCATCATCGCGCGGTAGCCGATCAGCCGCTCCGCGGCGACGCGGGTGTCGAGCGGGCCGGTGATCGTGGCGATCCGCGAGTGGTTCGCATCCGCGAGGTGCCCGACGATCTCCGCGAAGGCGGTCTCGTTGTCGATGCCGACGTGGGCGCTGCGGCTGCCGAGCGTGTCGTACTCCACGAAGACTGTCGGGAGCCCGTCCCAGCGCTCGCTGAGGACGTCCGGGTTGCCGTCCGCGCCCCCGAAGACGACGAGGCCGGCGGCGCCGTGCTCGACGCAGCGCTCGACCGACGAGGCCTCGAGCCAGCTGTCGGCCGTCGGCGCGATGTAGACGACGTCACAGCCGAAGGTGGCGGCCCGGCGGCGGGCGGCGCTGACGAGCGGCCCGTAGAAGGCCTGGTTGTCGTCGGCGACGGCAAGGCTCGTGAAGACGAAGCCGATCTCGACGCCGAGCGGCTCCTCGCCGCCGGCGTACTCGCTCCGTGCATCTTCCTCGCGACGCAGGCGCTCGTAGACCTCGGCAGCGGTTCGGCGGGGGGCACTCATCCCACCGCATTCATCGGCACCCGGGCAGACCCGCTTGAGCTACCGGGGAGGCGGAGCCGTCGAGGCCCGGACGATCAGCTCCGTCGCGAGCTCCACGTGGAGCGTGTCGATCTCCTGCCCGTCGATCAGGCGCATGAGCAGCGCGACGGCGATGCGCGCCATCTCGTCCAGGGGCTGCCTGACCGTCGTCAGGGCCGGGACGACGACCCGGCTCAGATCGAGGTCGTCGAAGCCGACGATGGAGAGATCCGCCGGGACGCGCAGGCCCCGCTCCTGCGCGGCCTGCACCGCCCCGACCGCCATCTTGTCGTTGAACGCGACGATCGCGGTCGGCGGCTGCGGCAGGTCGAGCAGCGCGCGCGCAGCGGCGAGCCCGTTCTCGATCGTCGGCTCGCCTCCGACCCGGACGAGCTCTTTGGGCGCGAGGCTTCCCGCCGCGGCCAGCGCGGCCCGGTAGCCGACGAGGCGCCCGTCGCTCGCGAGCCACTCGTCCGGGCCGGCGATCGCGGCGATCCGCGTGTGACCCAGCTCGATGAGGTGCTTGGTGGCCGCCCGCGAGCCCGGGAGGTGCGCCGCCGAGACCGCTGCGACGTCCGCCGGGAGCGGGGTGCGCGGGTCGAGGACGACGAACGGGTAGCCCTGCTCCCGGAGCGCCGTGAGCGCCTCGGCGGGCTCCGGCGGGAGGATCAGGATCGCGCCCTCGGTGGTCTCCGAGAGGAGGAGCTCCGAGATGCTGGGCTCGTTGCCGTCCTCCGCCTCGGCGCTCAGGACGAGGCGCTTGCCGTGCTGGCGCAGGCTGCGCGCGACCGCAGAGAGGACGACGCCGAAGTAGTCGGTCAGGACGTAGGGGCAGCGCACCGCGACGACGTTCTGCAGCGAGGAGGGGCGGGCACGGCGGCGGCGGGCGATGAAGCTCCGCTGCTCGATCGCCTTCATGACCGCGGCACGCGTCTCCGGGGCGACGCTCGCGCTGTCGTTGAGGACGCGCGAGACGGTGGCGATCGAGACGCCGGCGTCCGCCGCGACGTCGCGGATGGTCGCGCGCTGCGGCGTGGGGTCGAGGTCGGTGGCTGTCATCGCTATGGAAGTTACAGAGAGGCGCTCAATCCAATGCTACAGCAGCGTCTGGTCGGATCCCCGGCCCGCCGCCTTGACAGATGCTCCCGCGATTGTTTCTATCACGTTACAGGAACAAGTTATGAAAGTTACATAGACGCGGCAA
>JAWVDX010000142.1:0-2763 GCA_033857015.1 Gaiellaceae bacterium | reverse complement strand
CCGCCGCCTAGCAGCGCCGTTCCGGACGTCCTCGCTCCCGGCCTCCGGGTCGTCTTCTGCGGCATCAACCCGGGCCGCGTCTCCGCAGCCGCCGCGGCGCATTTCGCCAATCCACGGAACGACTTCTGGCGGCTCCTGCACGAGGCGGGCTTCACGCCAGGCCTCCTCGCCCCGCAGGAGCAGGACGCGCTGCTCGAGCTCGGCTACGGCGTGACCAACGCGGCGCTGCGCACGACGCCCGGCTCCGGCGACCTGCGCCGTGCCGACTTCGCCGACGCCGAGGCGAGGCTTGGCCGGATCGCGACCGAGCTCCGCCCCGGGCTCATCGCCTTCGTCGGCAAGGAGGCGTACCGCGGCACCTTCGGCGAGCGACCGGAGCTGGGACTCCAGGAACGCTGGCTCGAGGAGACGCGCCTGTTCGTCCTGCCCTCGACCTCGCCGGCGAACGCTGCTGTCCCGTATGCCGAGCGGCTGCGCTGGTTCGCGGCCCTCCGCGCGCTCGTCTAGGGCGTCGTCTGGGCGGGCGTCGTCCCGGTCGTGTCGGTCGGCGGAGGCGGCTGTGGCGTGGTCGACGGAGGCGGCTCCGGTGCGGGGGCGGTCTCGGTCGGCGGCGGCGCCGGGGCTTGCGTCTTGCGCTTCGGCTTTGCCGGAGCCGTGGGCGTCGTGGTGGTCGTCGTGGTCGTCGTGGAGTACGGCGACGAGTAGTAGTAGTGGGTCGTCGACGTCCGGGTCGGCGCCTGCTCGACGGCGAGGGGGAAGTCCAGCACCGGCTTCCCCTCGAGCGCCGGCCCCATGAAGTCGTGCCAGATCCGCGCGGGGAGGGTCCCGCCCGTCACGCCGGCGACTCCCTCGACGTAGCTCATCGGGATCTCGGCCTGCGGGTAGCCGATCCAGACGCACGTCACGAGCTGGGGAGTGAAGCCGCAGAACCAGGCGTCCTGCGAGCTCTCGGTCGTCCCGGTCTTGCCCGCGACCGGCCGGCCGATCTGCGCCGCCACGCCCGTCCCGTGGTCGACGACGCCCTGCAGCGCCTCGACGACCTGGTCGATCACGTTCTGCTGCACGACGCGCTTGCCCCTGGACTCGAAGGAGAAGAGGGTCTTCCCACCGGGCGCCTTGACCGAGGCGATCGGCTCGGGCGCGTGGTAGATCCCGCGGCTCGCGAAGGTGCCGTAGGCGGTCGCCATCTCGAGCGGGCTCACCGACTGGGAGCCGAGCGCGATGGAGCAGACCGGCTGCAGCTTCGAGCTGATCCCCATCGCGTGCGCGACCTTGACGACCTTCTCCGGGCCGACCTGCTCGACGAGCTGCGCGAAGATCGTGTTGACCGAGTGCGCGAGCGCGTCCCGAAGCGGCATGTAGCCGGCGGACTCGTCCGCGAAGTTGTGCACCTCCCACCTGGTCGTCCCCGTCTCGCAGAGCGGATCCTGGATCGTCAGCGAGGGCGGGCCGGCGAACCCGGAGCTGAGGGCGAATCCCTGCTGGAGCGCGGCGACCAGGGTGAAGGGCTTGAACGAGCTCCCGGCCTGGCGGCGGCCCTGTGTCGCGAGGTTGAACTGGAGCGTGCCCTTCCCGGGCCTGTAGGCCATCAGCGCGCGGATCGCGCCGCTGCGCGGGTCGAGCGCGACGAGCGCCGCAGCCGGGTCGGTCGGCTCGCGCAGCACGCCCTTGATCGCGCGGACGGCCAGCAGCTGCAGCCGCGGATCGAGCGTGGTGCGTACGCGGAGGCCGCCGTCCCGCACGGTCTTGGCGCCGTACCGGCGGGTCAGCACCTGCTCGACGTAGCTCACGAAGGACGGGTGGTCGATGCGCGTGTAGCGGGCGCCCGGCTTGAGGAAGAGCGGCCGCTTGATCGCAGCGCGGTAGGTCGCCGGGGTGATGGCGCCGGTATCCCGCATGGCGCGGAGCACGACGTTGCGCCGCGCGCGGGCGAGCTTAGGGTGGACGAGCGGGTTGTACCCGGAGGGCGACTGTGGCAGCCCGGCGAGGAGCGCCGCCTGGACGAGCCCGAGGTGGCGGGCGGAGCGGCTGAAGTAGATCTGCGCCGCCGCCTCCGCGCCGTTGGCGTGCTGGCCGTAGTAGACGACGTTGAGGTAGGTCGCGAGGATCTTCTGCTTCGACCAGCGCTTGCTGATCTGCGTGGCGAGGCAGGCCTCCCTGAGCTTGCGGTCGAGCGTCTTGTCGGCGTGGCCGATGTAGAGGTTGCGGGCCAGCTCCTGCTCGATCGTCGAGCCGCCCTCGACGATGCGGCCGGCCTTCAGATCGGCGATCGCCGCCCGCAGGATGCCGACGTAGTCGAGGCCGCCGTGCTGGTAGTAGCGCCGATCCTCCACGGCCACGGTGGCCTTGGCGAGCCAGGGGGAGAGCTTCCAGAGCGGCAGCGCCTCCCGGTGCATCGCAGAGGGGATCGCGCCGAGGCGCGAGCCGTCCGCGGCGAAGACGAAGGAGTCCTCGCCGAACTCGATGGGGCGCAGCGCCCCGAAGCTGCAGCCGCTCGTGACGAGCCGGCTGCCGGCGAAGGCTCCGCCTGCGACGAGGACGACGACCGCCGTCGCCGCGCCGAAGAGGAGCATGGCCGCGCTCGCCCGCTGCCGGTGCGCCGCACGGCGCTCCTGCGCGCGCAGGACGAGCGCGAGGAGGAGCCGGTCGCGCTCGCGCTCGCCACCCCGTGTCGGTCTCTCGTTCCCCTCTCCCGTGTCCACGCGCGGACGGGTTTTCACCGCGCGGCGGGTTCCTAATCGCGCCAGCGGTTCGTGATCGGCG
>JAWVDX010000141.1:0-2692 GCA_033857015.1 Gaiellaceae bacterium | reverse complement strand
GGCTGCGGCGGGCCCTCGGCCATCGATCTCGGCGCGCACCGTACCATGGCCCCGTGCACGCGTTCACTTCGGCCATGCCGTACGTGTTCCGTTTCACACGTTCCGGGGCACAACCCCGCCTCGGACGCTCCGCGGTTGATTCCTCGTCGCCGCGTCGAACCGTAGTACGGGCCGCCGGCTCCTCGCGCGCCGATCGGCTGTGCTAAGAGGCGCGGGATGCATCTTTTCCGGTTCTCTCTCGTCGCGACGGCGCTCGCGCTCGCGCTGGGCGGTTGCAAGGCGAAAGAGGCCGGCGGCGCGCCGGCTGATCCGCCCTCGCCGCCGCTCGCGGTGGACGTCCTCGTCCTGCAGGCGAAGCCCGTGCGCGACACCTCCGAGTACCTCGCGACCCTCTCCTCGCGCTCGTCGATCACGCTCTATCCGCAGGTCGTCGGTCACGTCAGCCACATCTTCGTCAAGCCGGGCGATCAGGTGAAGGCCGGGACGGCGCTCGTGCAGATCGATCCCAGCCAGGAGCAGGCGACGCTCGATCAGCTCGTCGCCGCGCGCAAGCTCAAGACGGCCAACCTGAGCTTCGCCGGGGCGCGCGCGAAGCGCACCGCGGCGCTCGCGGACAGCGGGCTCGCGAGCCAGCAGGACGACGAGCAAGCGTCGGCGGAGCGCGAGGCCGCCGCGGCCGATCTCGCCGCCTCGGAGGCCCAGATCAAGGTGCAGGCCTCGCAGCTTCGGTTCTTCAAGATCACCGCGCCCTTCGACGGCGCCGTCGGCGACATCCCGGTCAAGCTCGGCGATCTGGTGACGACGTCCACGAAGTTGACGACGGTGGACCACAACGCGGTGCTCGAGGCCTACATCAACGTTCCGGTCGAGCGCGCCGCCGATCTCACGGCCGACTCGACGGTGCAGCTCCTCGACGCGAGCGGCGGATCGCTCGGCGAGAGCCGCGTCACCTTCGTCGCCGACCAGGCCAACGTCGACACGCAGTCGCTGCTGATCAAGGGCACGTTTCCCAACGGCGCCAGCGCCGCCGCGCTCAGGGTCGCCCAGCTCGTGCGGGCGCGCGTGGTCTGGAGCACGCGTCCGGGGCTTCGTTTGCCGACGATCGCGGTGATGCGACAGTCCGGTCAGGCCTTCGCGTTCGTCGCCGAGGCCGGCGGCGGCGGCACCGTCGCCCGGCAGCGCGCCGTCACCCTCGGCGCGATCGAGGGCAACGATTTCGTCGTCACGAGCGGCCTCGCGGCGGGCGACCGCGTGATCGTCTCCGGGGTGCAGAAGGTGCGTGACGGGGCCCCCGTCGCGCCCAAGAGTTGAACGCCGGCGTCTGGACAGGTCGAGTCAATGTTCGTTGATTTCTTCATCCGGCGTCCGGTCTTCGCGACCGTCTGCGCCATCCTGATCACGCTCGTCGGCGCGGTCAGCATTCCCACCCTGCCCATCGCGCAGTATCCCTCGCTCGCGCTGCCGCAGGTCTCGGTCTCCAGCTTCTACACCGGCGCGAGCGCGGAGATCGTCGAGTCGGCCGTGACGACGCCGCTCGAGCTGGCGATCAACGGCGTGCCGGGGATGAAGCAGATCGAGTCGTCGAGCGGCAGCGACGGATCGAGCCAGATCACCGTGACGTTCGACGTCACGCGCGACGTCGATCTCGCCGCCGTCGACGTGCAGAACCGCGTCAACGCCGCGCTCGGCCGCCTGCCGAACGAGGTCAAGCAGACGGGCGTGAGCATCGGCAAGAACTCGGGATCGTTCGTGCTCGCGGTCGCGCTCTTCACCGACGACGGGCGCTACGACCAGAAGTTCATCAGCAACTACGCCGACGTCTTCATGCGGGACGCGCTGAAGCGCATCGCCGGCGTCTCCGACGTGGAGATCTTCGGCGAGCGCAAGCTGTCGATGCGGATCTGGCTCGATCCGGCGCGGCTCGCGGCGCGGCAGCTCACGGCGGCCGACGTCGTCGTCGCGCTCCAGGAGCAGAACGTGCAAGTCGCCGCGGGCGCCGTCGGGCTCCCTCCGGCGCCGACCGATCAGAGCTATCAATTCAGCATCCGCGCCAAGGGTCGGCTCGCCGAGCCGAGCGAGTTCGAGGACGTCATTCTCCGCGCCGCGTCCGACGGCTCGATGGTGCGGTTGCGCGACGTCGGGCGCGCCGAGCTCGGGGCCGAGAGCTACGGTAACTTCCTCCGCTTCGACGGCAAGGTGGCTGTCGGGCTCGGGATAACGCAGCTCCCGGGCGCCAACGCGCTCGACGTCGCCGAGCGCGTCAAGGCCGAGATAGCGCGCCTCTCCGGGGCCTTCCCCCCGGGGCTGCGCCATCAGGTCGCCTTCGACACCACGCTCGCCGTGAGCGAGTCGATCAAGGAGGTGCTGGTGACGCTCGCCGAGGCCATCGCCCTCGTCATCCTGGTCATCTTCGTGTTCCTGCAGAGCCTCCGCGTCACCATCATCCCCGCGGTCACCATCCCCGTCTCGCTCGTCGGCACCTTCGCCTTCGTCAAGCTCTTCGGCTTCTCGATCAACACGCTCACCCTCTTCGGCATCACGCTGGCGACCGGCCTCGTGGTCGACGACGCCATCGTCGTCATCGAGAACGTCTCGCGCTTCATCGAGGAGAAGGGCCTCCCGCCCCGCCGGGCCGCGGCCGAGGGCGTGACCGAGGTCTTCGGCGCGGTCATCGCCACCTCGCTGGTGCTCA
>JAWVDX010000140.1:0-2842 GCA_033857015.1 Gaiellaceae bacterium | reverse complement strand
GCGTCCACTGCGTCACGCCGAGGCGGCGGAGCAGCTCGACGTAGAACTGGAGGAGCTCCGCGTCCAGCGCGGGGTCTGCCGAGCCGATCGCCTCGAGCGAGAGCTGCCAGTGCTCGCGGTACCGGCCTCTTCCTGGACGGCCGTAGCGGTACATCGGGGCGATCGTGTACGCCTTGACCGGCTGCGGCTCGCGGTGCAGGCCGTGCTCGACGTAGGCGCGGGCGATCGGCGCCGTTCCCTCCGGGCGCAGGGTCAGCGAGCGCTCGCCGCGGTCGGTGAACGTGTACATCTCCTTGTGGACGACGTCGGAGGCCTCGCCCGAGGTGCGCGCGAAGAGGCCCGTGTCCTCGAAGCCGGGCGTCTGGATGCGGCCCCAGCCGTAGAGCGCGGTCTGCTCCTCGATCGTGCGCACGAGCTGCCACCAGCGCTCCTCCCCGGGGAGGACGTCGTGGGTGCCGCGCGGCGCCTGGAACTTCTCGTTCACGCCCGGAGCTCCGCCAGGAACGGGTTGCGCGCCAGCTCGTCCGCCAGCGTCGTCTCGGGACCGTGTCCCGAGTAGACGACGGTCTCCGGCGGGAAGCGCTCCATCAGCGTGCGGATCGACTCGAGCAGGTCGTCCCAGCTCGCGCCGGGGAGATCCGTGCGCCCGACCGAGCCGGCGAACAGCACGTCGCCGGAGAAGAGCGCCTCGTCCGCGTAGAACGCGACGTGACCCGCGGTGTGCCCCGGGACGTCGACGACCTCGAAGTCGATGCCCGCCACCGAGACCGTGTCGCCGCCCGCGACCAGGTGCTCCGGGTCGTGGGCGGGGACGCGCAGCCGGTGGCCGGCGCCGTCGGGCTCGGCGAGGCGGTCGCGCTCGCTGCGCGGCGCCCATACGGGAGCGCCGGTCGCGGCGACGAGATCGGCGAGGCCGAGGAGATGGTCCCAGTGGGTGTGCGTCACGAGAATCCCCGCGCAGGTCAGGCCCTGGAGCAGCGGCAGCGCGTCGCCCGACGGGTCGATCACGACCGCTGCCGTCGCGCTCGGGTCGCGGCGGACGACGTAGCAGTTCGTCCGGATCGGGCCCAGCTCGTAGCGGTCGACGGCAAGCGGCATGGGGAGCCGAGTCTACTCAGGTGGTTCGCGAACAAGCATCCGGGTACGACCGTGCGATGAAGACCTGGGACCTGAACGAAATCGACACGCCGAACGGGACCCGCTCTCCCGTCGTGCTGCACTCCCTCGACGATCAGGCGCGCGCCGTGCTGATCGCGCTCGATCCCGGCCAGGAGCTCGGCGACCACGAGGTGCGCGAGGCCGCGTTCGTGACCGTCGTGGAGGGGAACGTCGCCGTGACTGCCGGAGGCGAGAGCTTCAACGGCGACACGGGGACGCTCTTCTACTTCGAGCCCCACGAGCGGCACTCGATCACCACCGAGGGCGGGGCGCGGATCCTGCTCGTCCTGGCCAAGTGGCCGGCGCCGGACCACTACGAAGAGGGCGAGCGCGAGCTTACGCGGAGCTAGCGGCTCTTCGAGCTCTGCTTGGCCAGCATCTTCTCGTACGTCCGGAACTGCAGGCGGTGCATCCAGTAGATCGCCGGGACGATTAGCGCGCCGAGCGCGATGGTGCTCAGGACAGCGGGGACGATTGACCCGCCTCCCTTCTTCGCCTGGGGAATCACCAACAGCAAGATCAAGATCCCGGTGTACCCGGCAGCCCACTTGACGGCGCGCGGCCACGAAGGCGGCTTGACAACCCGGCGCCCGCGCGGGGCCGCCTTGCCGGCCGGCGCCTTGTCCTTGCGCGGCGCCGGGGTCGCGCTCGGCGGCTCGACCTCGTTGCCGTCCTCGTCCACGTACGCGTACTCGTACTCGTGGCGCTTGCTCTTGACGCGGCGGCGCTGCTGCTTCTTCGTGGCCATGCGCGCAGCCTACCGCCCTTCCAGCAAGCGGAGCTCGAGCACGTGTGATGCATCGAAGCCCGCGATCCGGAGCTGCGCGCCCGCCGCAGCGACCGCGGCCCCGGCGGGCATGAGGCCGACGAGCTCGGAGCCGGCGACCTCCGCCCCACGCTCTGCCGCCTCGACGGTGACCCGCGCGACGATGTCGTGCAGCGCGGCCGCCTCCCAGTCCTCCACGTTCATGCTCACCTGGACGAGCCCGGCCCGCGGCAGGTCGAGGCCGAGCGCGCGCACACCGGGGAAGCCCCCGCCCGACTCGCGGACGAGCGCCGCGATCTCGCGCGCCACCACGAGCTCGCCGCGGAGGTTGACGTTGAACGCGATCAGCGGCTGCCGCGCGCCGACGATCACGCCGCCCGCGCCCGGATCGAGCCGGGCCGGCCCGAAGTCCGGCGCGAGCTCACCCGCGTCGATGCGCCGCTGCAGCTCCTCCGGCCCGCCCCGGCGGAAGAACGCGGGGCCTCGCCCGGGCGCGAGCTCCGCGTAGAGGAACACGGGCAGCTCGAGCTCGGCACCGATCCGGCGGGCCAGCTCGAGGGCGGCCTCCTTCGCCTCGCCCAGCTGGTCGGGGCGGATCGGGACGATCGGGACGACGTCCGCGGCACCGATCCGCGGGTGCGCGCCCTCGTGCTCGCGCAGGTCGATCCGCTCGCGCGCGCACGCGATCCCCTCCAGCAGCGCCGCGACGAGCTCCTCGCCCGTCCCGACGAGCGTGAAGACCGAGCGGTTGTGATCCGCGTCCGCGTGCACGTCGAGGAGCCGCGCCGCCCTCGATCCGAGCGCCGCGCCGAGCGCGTCCACGACAGCGCGGTCGCGACCGGCGGAGAAGTTCGGCACCGACTCGAGCGGCAGCGTCACAGCCGCTTACTCTAGGCGCGTGACCCGCCGGCGCTCCGC
>JAWVDX010000139.1:0-6503 GCA_033857015.1 Gaiellaceae bacterium | reverse complement strand
TGCTGGCCGTCAACCCGGCGACGGGCTCGGCGGAGACCATCGCCACGGGGATCCGCCAGCCGTGGCAGCCGCTCTTCGTCCCCGGCCGCGCGCTCCCGCTCCTCTCCATTCTGAACCAGGAGGGCCTCGGCCCGAACTACCCGCCGGACTACATCGCCGCGATCAAGCGTGGCGACAACTACGGCTTCCCCTTCTGCCCAAAGGCCCGTAGGACGTGTGTGAACTACACGCAGCCGCTCGTCAAGCTCCCGGCCCATTCGTCTCCGATGGGGCTCGCCTACCTGGGCGGCAAGGTCTACATCGCGCTCTACGGCGGTCTCGGCGACGGCCCCGTGGTCGCCTCGATGCCCCCGAAGGGCGGGACGCCGACGCCTTTCGTGTCGGGCTTCCCCGCAGGGGTGATGGCACTCGGCGTCTTCGGTCGCTACCTCTACGCCGCCGACCAGAGCGGCGCGGTCTACCGCGTCACGCCCTGACCGCGCCGCTCGACCCTTTTCGCCGGAACCCCTCAGAGGAGGTCGAGGACAGAGCGTGCGTCCTCTTCGAGCGTCGAGCCGCCCGTGGACTCGCGCACGACGAGTGTCGTCGGCACCGTGAGCGTCGGCGGCTCGAGGTCGCGGTCGCGGATCATCGCGACGAGCGTCTCGGCGGCGAGGCGGCCGAGCGTGTCGACGTCCTGACGGACGGTCGTGAGCGGCGGCGTCACGAGCCGCGCGAAGCGGATGTCGTCGAAGCCGACGACGGCGACGTCCTCCGGGACCCGCAGGCCGCGACGTTGCAGCGTCTGGATCGTGGCGATCGCCATCAGGTCGCTCATCGCGAAGATGGCATCCGGCGGCTCGGGAAGCGTGAGCAGCTGCTCCGTCCCCGCCATGCCCGACGTGGCGTAGAAGTCGCCTGGGACGACGTACTCCGGCGGGAGCTCGCGTCCCGCCGCGGCGAGCGCACGGGCGAAGCCTTCGAGCCGCAGCCGTGACGGGGCCGTCTCCGGGAGCCCGGTGATCGTCGCGATTCGCTGGCGCCCGATCGCGACCAGGTGCTCCGCGACGGAGGCGCCGGCGGCGACGTTGTCGGACTGGATCCGGGCGGCGAACGGCCCGATACCCTCGGGGTCGAACGCCACGATCGGGATCCCCGTCTTGCGCAGCTCGTCGATCTCGACGTCCTCGCCGCGCACCGAGAGGAAGAGCACGCCGTCGACGTTGTGCATACGCAGCCGGCGCACGTAGTACTGATCGCCGGCGCCGAGCGCCTCGCCGGTCAGCAGGATCGGGTCATAGCCGGCCTCGCAGATCCGGTGGCGGAATTGCTCCAGGAGCCCCTGGAAGAACGGGTGCTCGAGCTCGGGATGGGCCGCGGTCGCGAGGATCACCGCGATGAGGCCGGACTCCTTCGTCGAGAGTGTCCGCGCCGCGCGCGTCGGGACGTAGTCGAGCTCGCGCATCATGGCGAGGATCCGCTCTCGCGTCTCCGGCCGGACGCGCTCGCTGCCGTTCAGGACGCGCGAGACGGTGGCTGGCGACACGTTGCACACAGCCGCCAGCTCGCGGAGCGTGGGCACGTGGCGATTGTAGCCACGTGCCTTGGCGCGCCTCGCGGGTGGGTCGGGCGCTACGACGTCGAGTGGCGGCATGCGCGCAGGCCGAGGTTGGTGGCCAAGCGGTCACCCTGGCGGGCGTGTGCGACGAGAGCGACGCCAGCCGCACGGGCCGCTGCCGCGACCGGTCTCGCCGCGAGCCGCTGCAGAAGGACAGCCTCCGCATTCCGCTCGTCGAGGAAGCGCTTGAACGTGACGCTCGCACCCTGCGGCGGGCGCAGCGCGGCGAGCGCGCGCAACTCCACAATCGCGAGCCGCCCGCTCGTTGGCGCAGCGCGTGCGCGGGGTGGGATCCCCCTCGCACGGAGCTGCGCGTCGTAGCGTGCGCAGACGGCGCCGGCCGCGGAGAACGGCTTCGCCGCGTGCGCACGCGAGCCGCCGCACCCGGCGAGAAAGACAGCGAATGCCGCCGCGACGATGACCCCCATATGCGGCCGACGAATCATTTGACTAGCGCAATGTATCCGGTTACATTCCGCCGCACAACATTCGTGTAACCGGTTTCATGCCCGGCCACTCATGAGCCGGCTCACGAGAATGCAGGCACAAAAGGGGGAACGATCGCATGAGCGATCACGACGTACCTGCGCACAGGCGGCTCCGCCTCCTGTCGCTCCTGACCGTGCTTTCAGTCGCACTCGTCGCGCTCGCGGGCGCCACCGGAACGGCCGCGGCGGCCGGCACCGGCTACTTCCATACGAGTGGGGCGAACATCGTCGATGCGAGCAACCAGCCGGTCCGGATCGCCGGCATCAACTGGTTCGGCTTCGAGACTGCCAACTACGCCCCGCACGGGCTCTGGACACGCGACTACAAGTCGATGCTCGACCAGATCAAGAGCCTCGGCTACAACACGATCCGGCTGCCCTACTGCAACCAGATGTTCGACGCCGGCTCGACGCCGAACGGCATCGACTTCTCGAGCGGCAAGAATGCCGATCTCGTCGGTCTCAACTCGCTCGGGATCATGGACAAGATCATCAGCTACGCGGGCTCGATCGGTCTTAAAGTGTTCCTCGACCGGCATCGCCCGGATTCCGGCGCTCAATCGGCTCTCTGGTACACGTCGCAATACCCGGAGTCCCGCTGGATCAGCGACTGGGAGATGCTCGCGACGCACTACGCGGGCAACACGACGGTGATCGGTGCCGATCTGCACAACGAGCCGCACGGCGCGGCTACGTGGGGCGACGGCTCCGCGACCACCGACTGGCGCCTCGCCGCCGAGCGGGCCGGGAACGCGATCCTTGCGAAGAACCCGAACTGGCTCATCATGGTCGAAGGCAACGAGTGCAACGGCGGTGTCTGCGACTGGTGGGGCGGCAACCTCATGAACGCCGGGCAGTTCCCGGTACGCCTGAACGTTGCAAACCGCCTCGTCTACTCGCCGCACGACTACCCGTCGTCGCTCTACGCGCAGACGTGGTTCAGCGACCCGAGCTACCCGAACAACCTGCCGGCCGTCTGGGACAAGTACTGGGGCTACCTGCGCAAGAACGGGACAGCGCCAGTGCTCCTCGGTGAGTTCGGCTCGCGGCTCGCGACGACCTCCGACCAGCAGTGGCTGAGGACGCTCGTCACCTACCTCGGCACCGGCGCGAACAGCTTCAGCTGGACGTTCTGGTCGTGGAACCCGAACTCGGGCGACACGGGTGGGATCCTGAACGACGACTGGACGACCGTGAACACGACGAAGGACGCGTACCTGAACCCGATCAAGTTCGCGTTCAGCGGCGGCGGCGGTGGCGACACCACCGCTCCGTCGGCGCCGACCAACCTGTCCTCGCCGTCGCACACGAGCTCGTCGGTGTCGCTCACCTGGAGCGCGTCCACGGACAACGTGGGCGTGACGGGCTACCAGGTCTTCCGCGGGGCGGCGCAGGTCGGTACCTCGACGACCACGTCCTTCACGGACACCGGTCTCGCCGCCTCGACGGCGTACAGCTACACCGTCAAGGCCACGGATGCGGCCGGCAACGTCTCGGCGGCCTCCAACACGGTGAGCGTCACGACCTCGGCGGCGTCGGGTGACACGACTCCACCGTCGGCGCCGGCGAATCTCGCATCGCCGTCGCACACGAGCTCGTCGGTGTCGCTCAGCTGGTCTGCGTCGACCGACAACGTGGGCGTCACCGGATACAACGTCTACAACGGCTCGACGCTCGCGGCGACGGTGACGACGACCTCGGCGACCGTCAGCGGTCTCGCCGCCTCGACCGCCTACACGTTCACGGTGAAGGCGAAAGACGCTGCTGGGAACCTGTCAGTCGCCTCGAACGCGGTGACGGTCACGACCTCGGCGGCCTCCGGGGGTGGCGGGTCGGTCAAGGCGCAGTACAAGAACAACGACTCGGCTCCTGGTGACAATCAGATCAAGCCCGGGATCCAGCTTGTGAACACCGGCACCTCCGCGGTGACCCTGAGCACGATCACGGTGCGGTACTGGTTCACCAAGGACGCCGGCGCGTCGACCTTCTCGACCTGGTGCGACTACGCCCTCATCGGGTGCGGAAACATCACCACGAGGGTGGTCGCTGTCTCTCCGGCACGGACGGGCGCCGACTCCTACCTGGAGATCGGCTACGCGTCCGGTGCTGGGTCACTGGCCGCAGGCGCATCGACTGGTGATGGACAGTTCCGCTTCAACAAGACGGACTGGTCCAACTTCACCGAAGCAGGCGACTACTCCTACGGAACCGGAACGTCGCTTGCAGACTCGACCAAGGTGACCGTCTACCAGAACGGCACCTTGATCTGGGGAGTGGAGCCCTAGAGCGGGTCGAAAGAGGGGGGACGGGCGTTGGCGCGCCTGTCCCCCCGTTTTCCTGCGGCCTCATCCAGCACACAGGAACGGGGGAATCTAGATGGAAGCAGTGCAACGACGTCTCGGTCGGAGCCTCCGATCGAGGGTCAAGACAACGATGGCCGTCTTCGCGGTCGGCATCGTGGCAGGGCTCGTACCGAATGCAGGGCTCCAAGCTGCGTTCGGTGCAGCAGCTCATGTAGCGAACCCCTTCGCGGGGGCGGTCGGCTACGTCAACCCCGCTTGGAAGGCGAACGTCGACTCGACGGCAGCCTCGACAAGCGATGGGACAACAGCAGCGAGCATGCGGGCCATCGACAACACGCCGAGCGCGTTGTGGATGGACTCGATCGCCGCGCTCAGCGGCGGCAACAGCGGCGGCGGCACGACCCTCGCGGGCCATCTCGACAACGCGCTCGCGCAGGGTGCGGGCTACATCGTCGTCGTGATCTACGATCTTCCCGGTCGTGACTGCGCGGCGCTTGCCTCGAACGGCGAGCTCCCGCCGACAGCCCAAGGGCTCAGCGACTACAAGACGAAGTACATCGACCCGATCGCGGCAACGTTCGCAAACACGAAGTACGCGAACCTCCGGATCGTGACGATCGTCGAGCCCGACTCGCTGCCGAACGTCGTAACCAACACGACGGCCAACTCGTCGACCACCTCGACGGTCGCCGCGGCGTGCTCGGCCTCTGCTCCGTACTACGAGCAGGGCATCGCGTACGCGCTCGACAAGATGCACGCGATGTCGAACGTCTACACGTACGTCGACATGGCCCACTCCGGGTGGCTCGGATGGTCCTCGAACTCCGGCCCGATGGCCACCGAGTTCTCGAAGGTCGCGGGCATGACCGCCGCGGGCAAGGCATCGATCGACGGGTTCATCTCCAACACGGCCAACTACACGCCGCTCCACGAGCCGTACATGACGGCGACGCAGACGGTGGGGGGCCAGTCATGTCCGGGAGCTTCTACGAGTACAACCCGGACATCGAGGAGTGGGCCTTCACGGCGGACATGTACTCCAAGCTCGTGTCCGCGGGCTTCCCGAGCTCTGTCGGGATGGTGATCGACACCTCGCGGAACGGCTGGGGCGGTTGTGGCGGCGGTGGCGGCGGAGCGGGCACGTGCCGGCCGAGCGCTGCCAGCACGTCCACCGACCTCAACACGTTCATCAACGCATCGCGCATCGACAGGCGTCCGCACCGCGGCTCCTGGTGCAACCAGAACGGCGCCGGCATCGGCGAGCGGCCGCAGGCCAATCCCGCCTCGGCACCGGCCTCGTCGCACGTCATCGCCTACGTCTGGGCGAAGCCCCCGGGCGAGTCCGACGGTGGTAGCACCGACATCCCGAACACCCAGGGCAAGAGGTTCGACCGCATGTGCGATCCGACGTACGTGGCGCCGAACCTGAAGAACCAGCCGACGAACGCGCTGCCGAACGCACCGCTCGCCGGCCAGTGGTTCGCTGCCCAGTTCACCCAGCTCGTGCAGAACGCGTTCCCGGCGGTCGGCACGAGCGGCGGCACCGACACGACGGCGCCCTCGGCTCCGTCGAACCTGACATCCCCGAGCAAGACCGCAACCAGCGTGATGCTGTCGTGGACTGGCTCGACGGACAACGTCGGGGTGACCGGATACAACGTCTACAACGGCTCGACCCTGGCCGCGACAGCCACCGGTACGACCGCCACGGTGTCGGGGCTCACGGCCTCGACGGCGTACACGTTCACGGTGAAGGCAACCGATGCGGCCGGGAACCTCTCGGCTGCTTCGAGTGCCCTCTCGGTCACGACCTCCGCAGCGACGACCGGCGGCACGCCGCTCTCCATCAACGGTCAGCTTCACGTCTGCGGCGTCAACCTCTGCAACCAGTTCAACAACGCGATTCAGCTTCGCGGGATGAGCACGCACGGTCTGCAGTGGTTCGGCTCCTGTTACAACGCGCAGACGATCAGCGTTCTCGCGAATGAGTGGGGCGGCGACGTCCTGCGCATCGCGATGTACGTCGACGAGGGTGGCTACATGACGAACCCGGCCGGCTTCACCGCCCAGGTCAACAGCCTGGTCGATCTCGCCGAGGCGGCTGGCATGTACGCG
>JAWVDX010000138.1:0-2590 GCA_033857015.1 Gaiellaceae bacterium | reverse complement strand
GGGTGGAATCGTTCTGGCACTCTCGGGTGGAGAGTGCCAATGGAGTGTAGCCGGGGTCCCCGGGGACTGCAAACGAGGTTGAGTCGGTAAGACTTAGATCGATGCGACGCGAATTCTCAGCCGGTGGCGTCGTCGTGCGGCGCGACGAGGGCGTGGACTGGGTCGCGGTGATCCGCCCCCAGGGCAAGCCCGCGGGCCACTGGGTGCTGCCGAAGGGCGCGCTGGACGCGGGCGAGAGCGCCGAGGCCGCGGCGCTGCGCGAGGTGCAGGAGGAGACCGGCCTCACCGCGAGCACGATCGCCAAGCTCGGGTCGGTCCGCTACGTCTACACCTGGGCGGGCGAGCGCATCTTCAAGGTCGTCACGTTCTTCCTGATGCGTTACGAGGACGGCGAGATCGGCGCGATCGAGGAGGCGATGCGCGTCGAGGTGCACGAGGCGACCTGGCTGCCGCTCGACGAGGCTCCCCGCCTGCTCGCGCACAAGGGCGAGAAGGAGATGGCCGCGAAGGCTGCCGCGCTCATCGGAGGCGAGGCCGAACTATGATGCCCCGGCCCCGCCGCCCTGCAACGGACTGAGGACACGATGGACGCTCTGAACTTCTACTCGCCGGTCGTCGCCGACCAGCTTCGGTCGCAGCGCAAGACCGCCACGATCCGCCTCGGCGACAAGTCCGAGAAGTACCAGAAGGGCCAGATCGTCGCCGTCCTCTGCGGTGTCCGCTTCAGTCCGCGGGAGAAGATCTTCGACGCGGTCATCGACAAGGTCGAGGTGAAGCGCCTCCAGGAGCTCTCTCCGCGCGAGATCGAGCACGACAACCCGGAGATCCGCCGCCCCGAGGACATGGCCGCCTTCCTGAGCCAGCTCTACAACCGCGACGTCACGGAAGAAGACGTCGTGACGGTGATCCGCTTCTCGCAGATCACGCAGCGCCCGCTGTAGGCGCCTAGCGGTTCTGGAGCGTGTCGAGCCCGACGGCGAGCGCGATCGCGAGCCGGCGGTCGATCGTCCGCTCCGGGTCGCCCGCCAGGTCGAGCACGTACTTGTCCCGCAGCTCGAACTTGCGTGTGAGCCCGCCGACGACACGCTCGCCCTGGAGGATGTCGAAGTTGTACGGGATCGGGATCCACTCGCCGACGTAGGGGACGAAGTCGACGAGGCGGCGCGCGATCGCCATCGGCATGCTCCGCTCCTGGCCCATCGCGATCTCCTGGTCGCCCTCGCCCGGAGCGACGATGCGCCACGTCGAGCGGAAGAGCGACTTCCCGAACACCTTGTGCAGCGTCCCGATCGGCTGCCCGTCCGCGTCCGCGACGTCGTAGCGGCCGCCGATGTCGATGATCGAGCGTGCCTTGATCCGGAAGAGCTCGCGCTGCTCCTGCTCGTCGGCGAAGAAGCGGATGTCCTCCTTCATCGCCATCCGCTTCTGGCGCACGAAGACGACGGGCGGGCCGAGCGGCTGGTCGCCGCCGGCGAGCGGCGTCACGCGGTAGAGGTTGATCATCGGCCGCACGAGCTGCTCGATGAAGAAGCGGTCGTGCGCGAGCTCGGCGGGAATCTCCACGGTGCAGACCCTAGCGGCCGGGACATTCACAGGCTGCTCATAGGAAGAGCAGCTTCAATGTGTCGGCTGTCCCATATCGATGAGGGAGGGTTCGACGTGAGCGACCTGCAGCCCGAGTCCATCGCCAGCTCGGCGCCGGAGCGCCTCGAGCAAGCGCTCTTCGAGATCAGACGGGTCATCGCGGGACAGGACGCGATGCTCGAGCGGGTGCTCGTCTGCCTGCTCGCGCACGGCCACCTCCTGATCGAAGGCGTCCCGGGCCTCGCGAAGACGCTGACGATCAAGACGACCGCAGACGTCCTCGGTGGCTCGTTCGGACGCGTCCAGTTCACGCCTGACCTGCTGCCCTCCGACCTGCTCGGCACGCGCGTCTACCGTCCCGCGGACGGAAGCTTCGAGACCGAGCTCGGGCCGGTCTTCTGCAACTTCCTGCTCGCCGACGAGATCAACCGCGCTCCCGCCAAGGTGCAGTCGGCGCTGCTCGAGGTCATGCAGGAGCGGCAGGTGACGATCGGCGGCGAGACCCATCCGGTGCCGCTCCCCTTCCTCGCGATGGCGACGCAGAACCCGATCGAGTCCGAGGGGACGTATCCCCTCCCGGAGGCGCAGATCGACCGCTTCATGCTGAAGATCCTCATCGACTACCCGGCCCACGACGAGGAGCTGACGATCGTCCAGCGCCAGCTCACGCCCCATCCGGTGCTGCGGCAGGTGCTGTCGATCGACGACCTCCGCGAGCTCCAGGCTGTGACCGCGCAGGTCTACGTGGATCCCGCCCTCATCGGCTACGCCGTGGCGCTCGCAACTGCGACGCGGCAGCCCGCGACGCACGGCCTGGAGGAGCTCGCCGAGTACATCTCGTTCGGTGCGAGCCCGCGCGGGCCGATCTCGCTCGTCCAGGCGGCGCGCGGCATCGCCCTGCTGCGCGGGCGCGACTACGCCCTCGCGGACGACCTGCAGGCGCTCGCGAAGGACGCGCTCCGCCACCGTCTCGTCCTCAGCTACCAGGCGCTCGCGGAGGAGGTGA
>JAWVDX010000137.1:0-5107 GCA_033857015.1 Gaiellaceae bacterium | reverse complement strand
CAGAACTGGACGTAGTCGATGTACTCGGTGATCGTCGGGTGCTCGCCGCAGACGGGGCAGCTCTCGTTGCGCTTGAGCTTGAGCTCGTTGAACTCCGTGTAGAGCGCGTCGAACGTGAGCAGGCGGCCGACGAGCGGCTCGCCGATCCCGAGCAGGAGCTTGATGACCTCGCTGGCCTGCAGCGACCCGACGATGCCGGGCAGCACGCCGAGGACGCCGCCCTCGGCGCAGCTCGGGGCCATCTCGGGCGGCGGCGGCTCCGGGAAGAGGCAGCGGTAGCAGGGGCCGTCGAAGGGCTTGAAGACGGTGACCTGGCCCTCGAAGCGGTAGATCGACCCATGGACGACGGGGATCTTGTGCCACACCGAGGCGTCGTTGAGTAGGTAGCGGGTCGGGAAGTTGTCGGTGCCGTCGAGGATGACGTCCCAGCCGTCGGCGAGAATCCGCTCGATGTTCTCCGAGGAGATCCGCTCCTCGTAGGGGATCACCTTCACGTCGGGGTTGAGCGCCTCGATCGCCTGCTTCGCCGACTCCACCTTCGGGTGCCCGAGGCTCGCCGTCGTGTGGACGATCTGGCGCTGCAGGTTCGACTCGTCGACGATGTCGCCGTCGACGATCCCGAGCGTCCCTACGCCGGCCGCGGCGAGATAGAGCGACGACGGAGAGCCGAGCCCGCCCGCGCCGATCATCAGCACGCGCGAGTCGAGCAGCTTCAGCTGTCCCTCCTCGCCGACCTCCGGGATCAGCAGGTGGCGGCCGTAACGGCTGCGCTGCTGCGGCGTCAGGCTCCTCGGGAAGACGACCTCGAAGCCGCTGCGCTTCCAGTCGGCGTAGCCGCCGGCGACGTTGCGCACGTTCGTGTAGCCGAGCTCCTGCAGCGTCTTCGCAGCCATGATCGAGCGGTTCCCGCTCTCGCAGTAGAGGACGATCGGCGTCTCGCGCTCGGGCAACTGGCTCTCCATGCGCGACTCCAGGTAGTCGCGGCCGATGTGCCGCGCACCGGGGATGTGACCCTCGTCCCACTCGCTCTGGGCGCGTACGTCCACGACCACCGGGGCGTCGGCGCCGGCCAGCTCGTCGTGCAGCGTCGCCGCGTCGACCTCGTCGATCTCGGTGCGCAGTTGGGCCAGAAGTTCGCGATATCCGGGCATGACTTTCCGAAGTATAGCGAGGAGGTGGACCCTCTTGTGCGACCCCGGGCTATCGTCGCCGCGTGAGCCCACGGACGAGGATCCTGGTTGTCGTGGCCGTAGCCGCGCTGCTCGCCGCGGCCGCAGCGGTGCTGGCCGCGCGCCAGGGTGCGAGCAGCGCCCGTGCGACGAGGCGCCCGTCCGGGCCGCCGCGCCTCTATCTCGACCTGGGCGTGCGCACCGATCCCGAGGCGCAGGCGCTGCGCCGGGCCGGGACGCTCTACGACAAGGGCGACCTCGGCGGGGCCCAGGCGATCTTCTCCCGCTCCTTCTCGGCCCAGGCGCAGGTCGGCGACGCATTCGCGAGCTGGCCCTCCGGCACGCTCGCGCGGCTCAGCGGGCTGGCGACCCAGTACGAGCGGAGCTCCTTCGTCCAGCTCCACCTCGGGCTCGCGCTCCTCTGGAGCGGCGAGGAGGGAGGCGCCCTGGCCGCATTCCAGCGGGCCGAGAAGGTGCAACCGGACACCCGCTCGGCGCTGACCGCCCAGGATCTCCTCCATCCGAACACCGTGCCGGGCATGCCCGTCTTCGAGCCGAGCTTCGAGACGCCCGCCGCCGTTGCGGCGCTGCCGGCGCCGCGCCAGCTCGTCGCCCTGCGCGTCCGCGCGCGGGCGCGCGACCCGCACGCGAAGATCCTGTACGCGATCGCGCTCGCCCAGCTCGGCCATCGCGTCTCGGCGGAGCGGGAGGCGCGGGCTGCGGCCCTGCTGGCGCCGAACGACCCCGAGGCGCTGACCGCCGCCGCCGTGTTCCGCTTCGACAAGAATCACCTGGAGCTCGCATTCGGGGAGCTGGGCCCCCTGACCAAGCGCTTCCCCCACGCCGCCACCGTGCGGTTCCACCTCGGATTGATGCTGCTCTGGATCGAGGACCTGCAGCGGGCGCGCAGCCAGCTGGAGCAGGCGATCCGCGCCGATCCGGGATCACGCCTGGCGCGGCAGGCCCGTCAAGTGCTCGATCGCATCAAATGAGTAGGACCGACCGACCGCGAAGTTGAGTCGCTCGGCCTATGCGGCGCCGCTGGTGCTTGTGGCACAGTGCTGCATCGACGCGCACCCGGAAGAGACGCCCACTCAGCCGGAGCCCGAGGACATCGCTCGCGACGTCCTCCAGCTCGACGAGACCCGCGTCCTGATCGAGTCCGGTCGCGCCGCAGGGTCGCTGCGCGCGGAGGACATCGCCGGCGCGCTCGACGAGCTCGAGCTCGACGTCGGCCAGATGGACGC
The DNA here is from genome assembly GCA_033857015.1 of Gaiellaceae bacterium. Taxonomy (GTDB): domain Bacteria; phylum Actinomycetota; class Thermoleophilia; order Gaiellales; family Gaiellaceae; genus JAWVDX01. Next base: position 2,691 of record JAWVDX010000137.1, on the reverse strand, counting down.
GTTCTACAACGCGCTCGACGAGCTGCAGATCTCCGTCGTCGAGGCGGCCGAGATCGTGGAGGCGCCGGTGACCGAGGAGGAGTCAGAGCTCTCGACCGACTCGCTGCAGCTCTTCCTCAAGGAGATCGGTCGCGTGCCCCTGCTCACCGCGGCGCAGGAAGTGGAGCTGGCCAAGCGCATCGAGCGCGGCGACGACGCGGCCAAGCAGCACATGGTCGAGGCGAACCTCCGCCTCGTCGTGTCGATCGCCAAGCGCTACCGCAACCAGGGGCTGCCCTTCCTCGACCTGATCCAGGAGGGCACGATCGGCCTGGTGCGAGCCGCCGAGAAGTTCGACTACCGCAAGGGCTTCAAGTTCTCGACCTACGCAACCTGGTGGATCCGCCAGGCGGTCGCGCGGGCGCTCGCCGACAAGGCGCGCACGATCCGGATGCCCGTGCACGTCGTCGAGAAGCTGAACCGGATCGGACGCTCCGAGCGCAAGCTGCGCACCGAGATGCACCGCGACCCGACGCCCGAGGAGATCGCCAAGGATCTCGACCTCCCGCTCGAGGAGGTCACGCAGATCCTGCGCAGCGCCCAGGTGCCGATCTCCCTGGAGAAGCCGGTCGGCGACGACGAGGAGTCCGAGTTCGGGCACTTCATCCCGGACGACACGGCGCCGGCCCCGGACGAGGCAGCCGACCTTTCGATGCGCAAGGAGGCGTTGCGGCAGATCCTCGAGTCGCTGACGTACCGGGAGCGGCGCGTGCTCGAGCTGCGTTACGGGCTCGACGGGCAGCACCCGCGCACGCTCGACGAGGTGGGCCGCGCGTTCAACGTGACCCGCGAGCGGATCCGCCAGATCGAGAACCAGTGCCTGAAGAAGCTGCGGGCGCTCGCCGAGTCGAAGTCGCTGCGCGACGTCGCGTAGTTCCCGGCGCACATCCGCTCGCTTCGCTCGCATGACGATTTGCGCCGGGTCGCGGCAGCTCTTGTCGGCCGCCGCTCTGTCGGCGGCCTTCGCGTGACGGGATGCTCGCGGATCTCCGTACCTGTGGAGGAACTGTCGCTGAGTTGGTGCAGTTCCGTCCGTGGTTGCGCGGTACGTTCTCTCTAGCGTCCTTCGCCCCGTGGGTGGGTGGGGGCTAGGGATGGGAAGTGCCGCAGCCGAGGCGCCCCGCCCGGTCTCGGCGCCCGAGGCGCCTAGCAGTCGCTGGTGTTGCCGGCGATCTGGAGCCGGTACTTCTTGGTCGCGAGCACCACTGCGAGCACCTTGCCCTTGCCGACCCTGTAGGTGAGCGTCCGGTACTGCCAGAGCGCGAGGCTCGGGCCGCCGGTTAGCTTCACCCAGTGCGACCCAAAGGTGGCGCGCGCCTCGGCGAGCGGAGCGCAGGGCCCGATCCCGGCGCCGTCCGTGTAACGCTTGTTCCAGGTCGCGACGGCGACGCCGCGGCCCGCGTGGAGGTACACCTCGAGCTTGCGTGTGCGGTAGACGAGTCGGGTGAGCCCGCCCTCGAGCTGGTCGACGCGGCCCGGCCTGCCGAGCGCAGCCTGATAGTGAGCACGCGTCCAGCCGAGCTTCGCCTTCGCAATCGACGCGCCCGTGATCGGGAAGGTCTCGATCGCCGCCGCGCCGCCCACGACGACGAGCGCGAGAGCAGCGACGAGGGCTATGCGGCGCATCACGCGCAAGCTACTCCATACACTGGGCGACCGTGACCGAGTCCCCAATCACCGAGCTGGCCGAATTCATCGCAATTCCGAGCGTCAGCCCGGATCCCGCGCACGCCGGCGACGTGCTGCGCGCGGCCGACTGGGTCGTGGCAAAGATCCGCCGCGCCGGCGGGGAGGCCGAGCGCATCGACTGGAACGGCCAGCCGCTCGTCGTCGGGGAGATCCGCGCCTCGCGTGATCCGGAGAGCGCGCCGACGGTGCTCTGCTACGGCCACTTCGACGTCCAGCCCGCGGATCCGCTCGATCTCTGGGAGACCGACCCCTTCGTCCTCACCGAGCGCGGCGAATGGCTCGTCGCGCGCGGCGTCGCGGACGACAAGGCCCAGCTCTACATGCTCCTCGAGGCCGCGGAGCAGCTCGCGCAAGCCGGCGAGCTCCCGGTCAACGTGCGCTTCGCCTGCGACGGGGAGGAGGAGCTCGGCGGGCACTCGATCGTCGAGTGGGTGGAGCAGGACGAGCGCGGCGCCGACGCCGGGGTCGTCTTCGACAGCGGGATGCTCGCGCGCGGCGTCCCTGCGTTCAACATCGCCTGCCGCGGGCTCAACTACTTCGAGCTGCGCGTCCGGACGGGCGAGCGCGACCTCCACTCCGGGATGTTCGGTGGCGCCGCGCTGAACGCCGCCAACGTCGTCACGCAGATCCTCGGCTCGGTGCTCCCGCGCGACGGCGTCCTGCCGGAGCAGCTGCGCAAGGGCATCACTCCGCCGAGCGAGGCCGAGCTCGCCTCCTGGGCGCAGCTGCCACCGGGCGACGAGCTGGTGGCGGCCCAGGGGGCGAGGCCGTCCGACCCGGGCGCGGCTGAGGAGTACTACGTGCGCACCTGGGCCCAGCCCTCGTTCGACGTGAACGGGCTCTACGGCGGGACGACGCTTCTGGGGAAGACGGTGCTGCCGGTCCAGGCGGGCGCGTTCGTCTCCACGCGGCTCGCGCCGGGACAGGACACGGTGGAGATCGCGCGGGAGTTCGAACAGCTCC
>JAWVDX010000136.1:0-5961 GCA_033857015.1 Gaiellaceae bacterium | reverse complement strand
TGGTTGCCGATGATCGGCATCTTCGCCCACATGACGTAGATCGGGACGACCGAGACCTGCGGCGGCATCATCAGCGCGATCATCACGAGGAGGAAGACCGCCTCGCGGCCGCGCCAGCGCAGGCGGGAGAGCGCGTAGGCGACCGGGATGCTCGAGAGCAGCAGCCCCAGAGTGGCGAGGCCCGAGTAGATCGCCGTGTTCAGCGTCCAGCGCAGGAGCGGCGCCTGATGGAAGATGTCGACGAAGTTGCGCCAGCGGAACGGGCTCGGCCAGAGGTTCGGGCCGAGCGCCTGGCTGTTCGTCATCAGCGCCGTCGCGAGCATGAAGACGAACGGGAGCAGGAAGGCGATCGCGACGACGATGATCAGGCTGTTGTCCGCCACCGCGATCAGGAAGCGCCTGCGGCGGACTTCCCGCGAGGCGACGCGGCGCTCGAACGTGGCGGCCTCGGCGACGGCGGCCATCAGCGCCGCCTCCGCTTCTTGACGGCCTTCCGGTCGTCGCCGGCGTAGTGCACCCAGCGCCGCGAGTTGACGATGATCAGCAGTGTGATCCCGAAGGAGATCACGAGCAGCAGCACCGACATCGCCGAGGCGTAGCCCATCCGGAAGTTCCGGAAGCCCGCCTGGTAGAGCAGCACCGGGTACATCAGCGTCGACTCCTGCGGGAAGCCGAGAGCCGCTCCCTGATCGCCCGCCTGCGAGGCCTGGCCGGCCGCGACGCCACTCGCCACGTACGCCTGCGTGAAGTACTGGAGCCCCTGGATCATCCCGATGACGACCGAGAAGAGAATCACGGGGCTGATCGTCGGGAGCGTGACGTAGAGCATCCGCTTGAACGGGCCGGCGCCGTCGATCTCGGCCGACTCGTAGAGGTGCTTCGGGACGTCGAGGACCGCGGCGAGGAAGATGATCATGGTGTTCCCGATGCCCCACATCGCGAGCAGCGTCAACGAGCGCTTCGACCAGTTGGGATCCTGGAACCAGAGCGGGCCGGAGATCCCCAGGTGCCCGAGGATCGAGTTCACGGGCCCGGTAGCCGGGTTGAGGATGTAGACGAAGGCGAGCGTCGCGGCCACGGGAGGCGCGAGCGCCGGCAGGTAGAAGATCGTCCGGAAGATGCCGAGCCCGGCCTTGGCGCGCGCGAGCATCAGCGCGACGCCGAAGGCGAAGATCACCTGCAGCGGGACCATGATGGCGATCACCCAGAGCGTGTTCTTGATGGCCTTCCAGATCAGCGGGTCGCCGGTGCCGTTGTAGCTCACGAAATCGTTGATCCAGGGGATCCCGCCGAGCAGGTACTCGTAGTTCGCGACGCCGATGCCCTTCGGCGAGCTCAGCAGGTCGTAGTGATGGAAGGACAGGTAGACGGTCGTCACGAGCGGGTAGCCGAAGAAGACCGAGAAGCCCAGGATCCACGGGCTCATGAAGGCGAGCACCGTGCGGCGGCGACGCCAGTCGGCCTTGCGCTGCCCCTTCCGCTTCGGGAAGGCCGGCGAGGCCGGGGCGAGTGCCCCGGCCTCCGTTGCCGGCGTCAGGCTCAAGGCGTGCCGCCCGCCGTTCCCTGCGCGAGCTGCGCATCGATCTGCTTGTCGACGTTCTTCAGTCCGCCGCTGAGGTCGCCGATCTTGCCGGCCTGCCACTTGTTGGTGAAGCTCGTGATCAGGTTCCCCCACGCGTTGCCGACCGCGGTAATCGGGGTCGTCTTCGAGTTGGGATTCGCGAAGATCTTGAGGAACGTCGCGAAGTGCTTGTCGGGCTTGATCTCCGTCGACGTCAGCGACGCCTTCGTCGAGGGCACGTTGCGCAACCCGTTGGAGAGGACCGCCAGAGCATGCGTGTCGAAGGTCAGGTACCTGAGGAGGTCCCAGGCCTCGTTCAGGTGCTTCACGCCCTTCGGAATGCCGGCGATCGTGCCGTTGACGTCGCCCGCCCCGTAGAGGCCCGGCTTGTCGGTCGGCATCGGCGCCGTGCCGTACTGCAGCTCCGGATGCTCGGCGGCGATGAAGGCGACCCGCCACTCACCGTCCTGCTGCATCGCGATCTTGCCCCGCTCGAAGGCGTTCTGAGCGGAGAACTCGTCGCCGGCTCCTGCCTGGAACTTCACGAGGTTCTTGTAGCCGTACCAGTCGACCATCGACTTCTGCCACTTCAGGAACTTCGCCCAGGCCGGATCCTTCCCGATCGTGGACTTGCCCTTGGCGTCGGTGTACTTGGCGCCGAAGAGCGGTGCATAGGTCTCCATGGTGGCCGAGTTGCCTGCGTAGAAGGCGAACAGCGGGTTGAAGCCGAGGACCTTGATGCTGCCGTCGGGATTCCGCTTCGTCAGCTTCTTGGCGTCCGCGGTCAACTCTTGGAAGTTCTTCGGAGGTGAGGTGATGCCTGCGGCTGCGAACAGCTTGGAGTTGTAGTAGAGCCCGTACGTGTCCGCGAGAAGCGGCAACGCGCAGCGCTTCCCCTTGTACTGCGTGTAGTACTGCGAGGTCTTCGGGAAGGCGCTGGCACTGAGGTGGCTCTTGCTCAGCAGCGGGGCCAGGTCGATCCAGCCGCCCGATGAGCAGTAGCTCCCGACGTTCGCCGAGGTGAACGAGCTGACGACGTCGGGGACGTTGCCACTGCGGATCGCCGCCGTGATCTTGTCGTCGTTGATGCCACCGACGAGGCTCACCGTGACGTTCGGGTGGGCCTTGTCGTACTCGGCGACAACGCTCTTGAACACCTTGAGTTCGCGGGCACTCCAGCCGACCCAGAGCGTCAGCTTGGTGGGCCCGGTGCTGCGCGCCGTGCCCGTCGTCTTGCCGGCGGCTACCGCCACCAGCGAGAGAAGGGCGACGAGAGCGACTATGGCCGCCGTCACGCGTTTCATGGTTTGGCGCCTCCTGAGGGCATTGGGATTCGTTCTACCCGGGCCGCCCGGCTGGCGACACGCGGTGGTGTTAGTTAAGTTTCCAGACCAGAAGCGACTCTAGCGCTGTCCTCAAAGGCAGTCAAGCCCTGGATTTGTCCGGCTGATGGATTAGGATTCCTACCGAGATGCCCTCCTCACACCGTCACACCCGTGCCGTGCCGCCGCTCCTCAAGCGGCTCAACGAGCGGACCGTCCTCGAGGCGATCCGCTCCGGCGCGCCGATCTCGCGGGCCGAGATCTCGCGCCGCGCGGGGATCTCGAAGCCGACCGTCTCGCTGGCCTTGCAGTCGCTCCACGACGCTGGGCTCGTCCGCGAGGCGGAGAAGCATCCCGAGGGGCCGCGGTACGGGGCTGTCTTCTTCGAGCCGGTGCCGGACGCGGCGCTGGTGCTCGGCCTCGACCTCGGCGCGCGCTTCCTCCGGGGGGCGCTCTGCGACCTCCAGGGCGTCGTGCTCGCGCGCCAGGACGTGGAGCTGCGCGGCGCCGGAGCGCCCCAGGCGATCGAGCTCTTCGCCGGGCTGCGCGACTCGCTGGTCGCCGCTGCAGGGCTGCCCGCGGAGCTGATCGATTCGGCGGTCGTCGGCGTCCCCGGCGCGATCCCGCCCGATGGACGCGTCCGCCTGGCCGCGAAGGGGCTCGAGGGGATGGACGTCGCGGCCGAGCTCGGGCCGCGACTCGGCCTCCCGGTCTTCGTCGAGAACGACGTCAACCTGGCCGCCCTCGGGGAGCGCTGGCTCGGGGTCGGGCGGGGCATCGACGACTTCGCCTTCATCTCCATGGGGACCGGTGTCGGCGCCGGGCTCGTACTGCGCGGCGAGCTCCATCGCGGCCACGCCGGGGCGGCGGGGGAGTTCGACTCGCTTCCCGCGGGTGCGGGGATCGACATCGACCCGACCGCAGCTGCCGTCTCCGCGATCGCCGCCGCCTTCGCCGCGGAGGACGGCGCCGGCACGACGCTGCGCCGGCCCTTCGACTCGCCCGGCGTGTTCTCCGCGGCGCGGGCGGGAGATGCGCTCGCGCGCCGGGTCGTGGAGGAGGTCGCGTTGCGGATCTCCCGCTACGCGGTCATGGTCGCTGCGGTCACCGACGTGGAGGTGATCGTGATCGGCGGCGGCGTCGGCTCGAACGGCGACCTGCTGCTCGAGCCGATTCGCGCGAAGCTGGCGGAGTGGATGGAGTACCCGCCCCGGCTCGAGGTCTCCAGCCTCGGCGAGGCGGCGGTGCTCAGCGGGGCGCTCTCGGTCGGTCTGCGGGCGGCGCTCGACAACGTCTTCGACAACCGCCGCCCCGCCGAAGTCGTCGCGTAGTAGTGGACTGACCGGCAACGCCACTGGCCAGTCCACCCCCTAAGGTGCGGGCGTGGCCGCTCGCATCTCGACCGCCATCCTGGCCGCGCTCGTGCCGGCGCTGCTGGCGTTCCGCAGCGGCGGCTACTTCCCGTCGGACTGGGGGATCGTGCTGCTGGGCTTCGTGCTCGTCGGCGTGGTCGTCGTGCTGGTCGGCGAGCAGACCTGGATGGGGCGCCTCGACCTCGCGCTCGTCCGGGCGCTGGCCGTGCTCGTGGCGTGGACGCTCGTTTCGATCCTCTGGGCGCCCGGCGCGGACGCGCCGGTGCTGGCCGCCGAGCGGACGCTCGTCTACCTCGGCGCGGTCGTGGTGCTGCTCGCCGGGCTCCAGCGGGACCGGGTCGAATGGCTGCTCGCCGGGCTCGTCGGTGGCATCGGCGTCGTCGGCCTGTGGGCGCTGGAGACCCGCCTCGTCGCCGGGGATCTCGGGCGGGCCGGCGATCTCCTCTCGGGGACGCGCCTCGTGCGCCCGCTCGGCTACGCGAACGGCCTCGGTGCGCTGCTCGCACTCGGGTTGCTGCTCGCGCTCGGGCTGGCGCTGCGCGGGTCGGCGGCCGCGGTGCGGGCCGCGTCCGCGGCGCTGCTCGTCCCCTTCGCCGCGGCGCTCTACCTCACGCTCAGCCGCGGCTCGGTCGTCGCGCTCGGCGTCGGCCTCGGCGCGTTCCTCGTCGTCGAGCGGAGTCGCCGGCGCGTGGCTGCGGTCGCAATGCTGCTCGTCGCGCCGCTCTTCGGCGTCCTCCTCTGCGTGCGCTCGCCGCTCACCCGGACCGGGCTGAGCCACGCGGCGGCGCTCTCCGCAGGGCACCGTCTTGCAGTCGAGCTCGCGGTCCTCGCGCTGCTCGGCGCCGGAGTCGCCCTCGTGGCGGGGCGGCTCGCCTCGCGGATCGCGCCGTACCTGCCGGTCGCGGCAGGGCTGGCCGCGCTCGCGCTGCTCGGGGTGCTCGTCGCAGCCGGCCCGGGCCGGCTCCTCCACCAAGCGCAGCAGCGCATCGAGGCGCCGCCGCCCGCGAGCCGCGGCGATCTCAACCGGCGGGTGCTGAGCGTCTCCGGGAGCGGGCGAAGCGCCTACTGGAAGGTCGCGTGGCGGATGGTCGAGCGCGAGCCGCTGCTCGGCGAGGGAGCGGGCAGCTTCGAGCGCTGGTGGCTCCAGGAGCGGCCCGTCGCCAACACCGCGCGGAACGCGCACAGCCTCTACCTCGAGACGATCGCCGAGCTCGGCCCGCTCGGGCTGGCAATCCTCCTCGTCGTCCTGGGGCTCCCGCTCTGGGCCGCACGAACAGCCCGCGCCCCGCTGGCCTCGACGGCGCTCGCCGCGTACGTCGCCTGGCTCGTGCACGCGGCGCTCGACTGGGACTGGCAGATCCCGGCGGTCACGCTGCCGGGGCTCGCGTGCGGGGCCGCGCTCGTCGTGCTCGCGCGCCGGCGCGCGAGCGGCGCGCTCCCGGTGGCCCGGCGCTCGCGAGCGCTGGCGGGGCTGGCCGTCCTCTTCGCGGCCGCGCTCGTGATGCACGTCGGCAACCGTGCTGCCGACACGGCCGACCGGGCGATCGCGAGCGGGGACGATCCGGCCGCGCTCGCCGCTGCACGCCGTGCGCGCACCTGGATGCCCTGGGCGGCGCTCCCCTGGCAGCTCGCCGGCGAGTCTCAGCTGGCGAGCCATCGGGACAGCGCCGCACGGGCGAGCCTGCGCCGTGCCCTCGCGCGCAAT
>JAWVDX010000135.1:0-2946 GCA_033857015.1 Gaiellaceae bacterium | reverse complement strand
GTGCTGGAGATGATCGCCGCGAGCGCCGCGCAGATCACCAAGGCCGACGGCGCCGCGCTGCTGCTCCTCGACGCCGAGGGCGAGCAGCTCGTCGTCCGCACGGCGCAGGGCATCCTCGAGTCGGCCCGCGGATCGACGATCGACCCCTCCACAAGCGTGCTCCAGCGCTGGCTCAGCGAGGGCCTGCCGCGCCGCTTCGGCGATGCGCAGTCCCGGGCCGAGGTCGCCGCGGCGGTCGCCGGGATCGCGGAGGCGCGCTCTCTCGCGCTGGCCCCGATCCACCACGAGCAGAAGGTCGTCGGCTTCCTCGAGGTCGTGGGCCGCGAGCCCGCGATGTTCCGCCCGCAGGACGAGGAGGCGCTCGAGCTGCTCTCCGTCGTCGTCACCGCCGCGCTCGGCCAGGAGGAGCTGCGCCACCACGCGGAGCTCTCCGAGTACCAGGCGCTGCACGACGCGCTCACCGAGCTGCCGAACCGGGTGCTGTTCCAGGATCGCATCCAGCAGGCGCTGCTCAACGCAGAGCGCGAAGGCGGCCGCCTGGCGGTCATGCTGCTCGACCTCGATCGCTTCAAGGAGATCAACGACACCCTCGGCCACGCCTCCGGCGACCACGTCCTCAGGGAGGTGGCCAAGCGCCTGCACAACTGCCTGCGCGCGAGCGACACCGTGGCGCGCCTGGGCGGCGACGAGTTCGGTCTCCTGCTGCCGAAGCAGAACGAGTCCGCCGACGTCGTGCACCTGCTCGACAAGCTGGCCGCCGCCATCGAGCAGCCGATCGACCTGGACGGCCTGCCGCTCGGGATCGAGGGCTCGATCGGCGTCGCGTTCTATCCCGACCACGGCCTCTCCGCCGAGGAGCTGATGCAGCGCGCCGACGTCGCGATGTACGTGGCCAAGCAGGACAACCGCCCGCACTCCTTCTACGAGCATGCCGGCGACCACCACGACCCGATCCGCCTCTCCCTGGTCGGCGATCTGCGCAAGGCGATCGAAGAGCGCCAGCTCGTCCTCTACTACCAGCCCAAGGCCGCGATGGCCGACGGTGCGGTCAAGTCGGTCGAGGCGCTGCTGCGCTGGTTCCATCCGGAGCGCGGCCTGATCCCGCCGGACGAGTTCATCCCGCAGGCGCAGGAGACGGGCCTCATGAAGCCGCTCACCCTCTACGTCATGGACGCGGCGCTGAGCCAGGCCAAGCAGTGGCAGGAGGAGGGCCTCGACCTCGCCGTGTCGATCAACGTCGGCACGCGCAACCTGATCGACGTCGCCTTCCCGGATGACGTCGCTGCGGCGCTCGCCAAGTGGGACGTCGACCCGAGCCGGCTCGAGATCGAGATCACCGAGTCCACCATGCTGGACGATCCCTTCCGCACCAAGGTCGTGCTCGACAAGCTCAGCGAGATGGGGATCCGCCTCTCGATCGACGACTTCGGGACGGGCTACTCCTCGCTCGCGTATCTCCGGCAGCTGCCGGTCAGCGAGATCAAGATCGACCGCTCCTTCGTCCTGAACATGCACCAGAGCAGCGACGACGCCGTGATCGTGCGCTCCACGATCGACCTCGGCCGCAACCTCGGCCTGCAGGTCGTCGCCGAGGGCGTCGAGACCGAGGAGGGCTGGCAGGAGCTGATCGACCTCGGCTGCGACGTCGCGCAGGGCTACTTCCTCTCCCGCCCGGTGCCGGCCGCCGAGCTCGGCGAGTGGCTCCGTGAGCGCACCGCGGCGAGCACCGCCGCCTCGTCGTAGGGCGCTAGCCTGCCGGGGATGCCCGGCAAACGGAAAGCCACGCTGGCGGCGGTCAGCCGCAAGGCGGGCGTCTCGGTCTCGACGGCGTCGCGCGTGCTCAGCGGCTCCGCGCACCACGTCGCGCCCGCGACGCGCGAGCGGGTGCTGCGTGCGGCGCGGCAGGTCGGCTACGCGCCGGCCGCGGTGGCGCGCGCGACGAAGCGGCGCCGGCCGGGGCTCATCGGGCTGATCGTCGGCGACATCGGCGATCCGTACTTCGGCGAGATGGCACGCGCCTGCGAGGACGCGGCCAGGCGGCACGGCTACATGTCGATGGTCGCCTCCGCCGACCGCGACCCGGAGAAGGAGCTGCAGCAGCTCCGGCTCTTCCTCGCCCAGGACGCAGCCGGCGTCATCCTCGCCTCGGACACCGGCGAGGTCTCGGCGCCGGAGCTCCGCGCGGAGATCGCCGCCGCGCTGACAGCCGACGTCCGCCTCGTCGCGATCGGGGCGAGCGCGCACCAGGTGCCGCGCGTGCGCGTGGACGCGGCGGCCGCGAGCGCGGAGCTGACCTCGTACCTCATCTCGCTCGGCCATCGCCGCGTCGTCTACTTCGGCGGGCCGGAGGGGATGGTGACCTCGGAGCAGCGCGAGCGGGGCTATCGCGATGCGATGGAGGCGGCCGGCTTCAAGCCGGAGACGCGCCCGGCCGGCGCGAGCGCGGAGGCCGGCGCGGGCGCCGCGATGGCGCTGCTCGCGGAGGGCGCGCTGCCGGAGGCGATCCTCTGCTTCAACGACGAGGCTGCCTCCGGAGTGCTGATCGCCCTCGACGACGCGCACGTCGCCGTCCCGGAGCGGGTCTCGCTCGCAGGGATGGGCAACAGCGCGAGCGCGCGCCTCGCCGGCATCGCGAGCGTCGACCTCGCCGCCGCGGGGCTCGTGGAGCGGGCGATCGAGCGCATCCTCAGCTCCGAGCTCGGCGACGACCTGCTCGTGCCGCACCGCCTCGTCCCGCGCGGCTCGGTCAGGCTCCGCGCTTGACGCGTGAGGGAAAAGATTGCAGCAAAGATTTCCTTGAACTGGGAGGCGGCCGCCCGTATGGTCGTGTCCTCGTCGCGTCAAGAAGACTTGGCTTGACGAAATCCCGAATGGCGTCACCGCAGAGAGCGAGCCGGAATCTCCGCTCCTCCCCTGGTTGGAGGCTGCTCCGGCTCGCTTCCTTTT
>JAWVDX010000134.1:0-13341 GCA_033857015.1 Gaiellaceae bacterium | reverse complement strand
CGCCTCGACACAGGCGCTCGCCGAGAGCTGGCAGGGCCGGAGCTCCGGATCGTCCAGCTCGGTGCAGATCCGGCCCGCGCTCCGGCAGACGTCGATCCCGAGCGCCAGCAGCGTGTCGTCGACCCGCTCGTCGCTCTGGAGGCGCTCCGCGATCATCCGCGTGACGGCAGAGCAGGTCACCAGCGAGTTGACCGTCCCCGGCTTCGCGTGCTCGCCGCCCCAGCGCAGGCAATGCGATGCAGCATCCCCGGCTGCGGCGGAGATCTCGAGGCACGCCTCGATGCAGTGGAGTGTGGCGTCGTCGACCATCGTGGGGGCCTGCGGGGCGCATACCCCGTTGCGCGTCGCTAACACAACCAGACCCACCGGTCGCCGTGGTAGCGTCCCGCCCCCATGTACACGAGGGAACGGGCAGAGAAGAACGAGCGGCTGTTCCGCGAGCTCAACGAGCGCATCCACGAGATGGCCTCCTCGCTCCACGCGATCGGCCCGCCGCACATCGAGTTCATCTGCGAGTGCGCCCGGGAGGGCTGCCTCGACCGGATCGAGCTGACCCTCGAGGAGTACGGCGTCGTCCGAGGAGACCCGGCGCACTTCGCGCTCGTATCGGGCCACGAGCTGCTCGACGTGGAGACGCTCGTGGCGCAGCACGAGCGCTACACCGTCGTCGCCAAGCCCTGGCTCGCGGCGACCGCCTAACCCCCGCCGTAGATCGAGATCGGCAGCTCGAGCAGGACGTCGTCGGCGACGGCGTACTCCGCTTCGAGCAGCGCGACGAGGTCCGCGGCGCCGGGTGCCGCGGCCAGCAGCCGCAGCTCGATCTCCTGGATGTCGTCGAGCAGGAGCAGCTCCTGCTTGAACTGCCTCGGGAAGCGGCCCCGGCCCAGGTACCAGCCGTAGAACTTCTTCAGGAACCCGGTCGCGCGCCGCTCGCCGAGCTCGCGCACCGTCTCGCGGGCGAAGAGGACGAGCTCCGCCACGACCTCCTCGCGGGTCGGCTCCGCGCCGTCGCCGTCCACGATCTCGCGGAGCGCCCACGGATTGCCCTGCGCGCCGCGCCCGACCATGACCGCCGCGGCTCCGGTGGTCGCGAGCACGGCCTGCGCGCGTGCCCGCGAGGTGATGTCCCCGGAGGCGATGACCGGCACGTCGACCCGCGCGACGAGCTCCGCCGTCACGCGGTGATCCGCCTCGCCCGTGTACATCTGCCGCGCCGAGCGCGGGTGGAGCGTCAGCCCCTGCGCGCCCGCTGCGACGAGGCGGGGGCCGACCTCGAGGCAGGCGAGCGACCCGTCCTCGAGCCCGCGGCGCATCTTCACGGTCACCGGCACGTCGACGGCGCGGGCGACTGCGGCCACGATCCGCTCGGCGCGCTCCGGCTCGTCCAGCAGCGTCGCGCCTGCGCCCGTCTTCGTCACCTTGCGCACCGGGCAGCCGAAGTTGATGTCGACGATGTCCGCGCCCGCCGCCTCGACCATGCGTGCCGCCTCGGCCATGATCCCGGGCTCCGAGCCGAAGATCTGCACCGCGAGCGGGCGCTCGTCCGCGGCGATGCGCAAGTAGCCGAGCGTGCGCTCATTCTTGTGCTGGAGCCCCGCGCAGCTCACCATCTCGGAGCAGACGAGGCCCGCGCCGAAGCGCCGTCCCTGCCGGCGGAAGGCCTGCACGGACACGCCGGCCATCGGTGCGAGCACGAGTCGCGTCGGCACCGTCACCGGCCCGATCTCCCAGCTTGCTCTCAAATCGACCTCCATCGCGCGAACAGCGTAACCGAGGCGTCTTGACGGCCCTCCATAGGGGCGTGTACCATGCGCGCCCGCGCCGGGAGTTGACGGCGTTTTTGTTTGCCTGCCCAGGAGGGCGCTGTGAAGGAAGTCATCCTCACCAAAGAGGGATTCGAGAAGCTCAAGAAGGAGATCGACTTCCTCTCGACCGCCAAGCGTCTAGAGGTTGCCGAGCGGATCCGCGTCGCGCGCGAATTCGGCGACATCGCCGAGAACGCGGAGTACGACGACGCCAAGAACGAGCAGGCGATGCTCGAGCACCGGATCGCCCTGCTCGAGGAGCGGCTCCGCGATGCCCGCGTCATCCAGAAGTCCGAGATCACGGCGGACGTCGTCTCGATCGGCTCGCACGTGCGGCTGAAGGACGTCGACGCGAACGAGACCGTCGAGTACCACATCGTGGGCTCGGCAGAGGCGAATCCGGCGGAGAACAAGCTCTCGAACGAGTCGCCGGTCGGCAAGGCGATCATCGGCCACAAGAAGGGCGAGACGGTCGAGGTCACGGCACCGCGCGGCACGCTCAAGTTCAAGATCCTGGACATCAAAGCGGCGTAGCCGCCTGAGCTTCGACGACCACGTTCGGGCTGCGCTCGACTCGCTGCCGGCGGGGCTGGCGGCTGCGCTCGAGAACGTTGCGGTGATCGTCAGCGACGCGGCGCCGCCCGAGCACGGCCTCTACGGCCTCTACGAGGGCGTGCCGCTGACCGAGCGCGGGGTGGAGGCACCGTTCGAGCCTGACCGCATCACGATCTACCGCCGTACGCTCGAGGCGGAGTTCCGCGCTCCGGCCGAGCTCGAGAAGCAGATCCGCATCACCGTCCTGCACGAGCTCGCGCACTACTTCGGCCTCGACGAAGACCGGTTGGACGAGCTCGGCTACGGCTAGATCTGCCAGGCGTTCTGCCGCAGCAGGGGGACGACTGAGCCGTCCGCGGCGATGCCGTCCACGTCGACCTCGGGGCCACCGACCATGAAGTCCGTGTGCACCGACGACTCGTTGATGCCGAGCTCCGCGCGGCTCTTCCCCTCGAACCCCTCGATGGGGTTGGTGTAGGCGACGCCGTAGGCGACGTGGCAGGCGGAGTTCTCGTCGAAGAGCGTGTCGTAGAAGACGAGGCCGGTCTCGCCGATGCGCGAGCTGCCGTCGACGAGGGCCAGCTCGCCCAGCCGGCGCGCGCCCGGATCGATCGCCAGCTCCTCGCGGACGCTCTCGGCGCCGCTGTCCGCCTCCACCTCGACGATCTCGCCCGCTTCGAAGCGCATGCGCAGCCCTTCGACGAGCACCCCGTCGCGCACGAGCGGCTTGGTCGCTCGCACGAACCCGCTCGTACGGGTCGGGTCGGGCGTCGTGAAGATCTCCTCGGTCGGCAGGTTCGGCGCCCGTGTGTGGCCGAAGGTCGACGTCCCGAGCCCGGTGAGCCAGCGCGAAGCCGGCAGCAGCCCGACCGTCAGGTCGGTGCCGGGCCCGCGAAAGCGCACGGCGTCCAGCGCCAGGTCGTTCAGGCGCTGGGCCTGCTGCTGGAGCTCGTCGATCCGCGCCTGCCAGGCTGCTGCCGGATCGGGCGTGTCCAGGCGCAGGCAGTGCGCGAAGACCTCCCAGAGGCGATCGACGTCGGGCTCGCCGAAGACGGCGCTCGCCCAACCCGGCGTCGGATAGCCGACGACGGTCCAGGCGATGTCGCCGAGCAGCTCCGTCCGGAGGTCGCGCAGGGCGTTGTTCTGCACCCTGGACAGCCGCCCGGCGTCGAGCTCCTGGAAGAGCATCGGCTCCGGCTCGTTGGCCAGGCTCACCATCACCGCGTGAGGCCCGGCGATCGAGCGCATGCGCGTGAACTCCCACTCGGGGACCCACTCGAGCGCGTCCTCGGGCGCCAGCTCGACCTGCGCCTCGAGAACGTGCTGGTCGCGGTACCAGACGTCGACGTGGCGGGCGCCGGCCGCGTAGCCGGCGCGCGCGAGCGCCCGGACGAAGTCGGCCTGCTCGACCCAGGCGACCACGACGAGGTCCTGCCCGCGCTGCAGGTTCGCGCCGACGCGCACGGTCAGGTCGGCGTAGCGCTCGAGCCGGTCCACGTCCGAGACACTAGCCGAGGTCGCACCGCGCTCTGGCGGACGACGCGGCCGCGTAGACTCGCCCCTCGATGAGCCTGCCGAAGCGCTTTCCGAACCGCGACGAGATCGCGCCCGTGCTCGCGGAGGCGGAGAGCCTCGAGCCCGGCACCGAGGGCGCCGAGGAGCGCCGCCTCGCCGGCCGGGTCATGGCGCGGCGGGACATGGGCAAGCTGGTGTTCCTCGACCTCGTCGACCGCTCCGGGAGGATCCAGCTCTTCTGCCAGACCGCCAAGACCGGGGAGCTCGACGTCGACCTCGGCGATGTCGTCGGCGTGACCGGCGTGGCGCTGAAGACCCGGCGCGGGGAGCCCTCGCTCGGCGTGACGCAGCTGGAGCTGCTCGCGAAGATCCGCGTCCCGCTGCCCGACACCTACCACGGCGTGACGGACACCGAGACCCGGTTCCGCAAGCGCTACCTCGACCTGCTGACGAACGAGGAGTCGCGCTCCGACGCGATGCTGCGCTCGCGCATGGTCGCGGCCATCCGCCGCTACATGGACGAGCACGGCTTCCTCGAGGTCGAGACGCCGATCCTGCAGCCCCGCTACGGGGGCGCCTTCGCGGAGCCCTTCGTGACGCACCACAACGAGCTCGACCGCGATCTCTACCTGCGCATCGCGACCGAGCTGTACCTGAAGCGCCTGATCGTCGGCGGGCTCGAGCGCGTCTACGAGATCGGCAAGGACTTCCGCAACGAAGGCGTGTCCTTCAAGCACCAGCCCGAGTTCACGATGATCGAGTGGTACGAGGCCTACGCCGACTACCGCGACACGATGGAGCGGGTCGAGGACCTCGTCGACACGGTCGCGCGCGAGGTCGTCGGCGGGACGAAGGTGACCTTCCGCGGCCACGAGGTCGATCTCGCGAAGCCGTGGCGCCGCATGAAGTTCGCTGACGCGCTCGCCGAGCACGGGATGTGGACGCGCGACGAGGCCGAGCTCCGCACGCGCCTGAACGCGGCAGGCGTCGACACGACGAACGACAGGACCTGGTCGCAGCTGATCGACAAGGCCCACAGCCACTTCGTCGAGCCGACGCTGATCCAGCCGACGATCCTCCACGACTACCCGATCGAGCTCTCGCCCTTTGCGCGGCTGACCGACGACGACCCGCAGACGGTGGAGCGCTTCGAGTTCTTCGCGGGCGGGATGGAGCTCGGCAACGCCTTCAGCGAGCTGAACGACGCCGAGGAGCAGGAGCAGCGCTTCGCCATGCAGCAGACGGAGGGCGCGGTCGGCAACGCCGAGGCGGAGCAGGGTGACCCGGACTTCGTCGAGGCGCTCTCCTACGGCATGCCGCCAACCGGCGGGCTCGGCTTCGGGATCGACCGGCTCGCGATGCTCTTCACCGGACGCGAGACGATTCGCGAGGTCGTGCTCTTCCCGACGCTCCGCGGCCAGTGACGGCCCCTCGGGTCGTCCTCGCCCACGAGTGGCTCGTGGTCTACGCCGGCTCGGAGCGGGTCGCGGAGGCGCTTGCCGAGGCGTTTCCGGGCACGAGGCTCCTGACCACGATGGCGGACGACTCGCGCATGCCGGCGGCGCTCCACGGCGCCCGCACCTCGTTCCTCCAGCACGTGCCGGGCGCGCAGGACCACCACGAGTGGCTCGTCCCGCTCATGCCGCTCGCCTGGCGGCTCCTCCCGGTGCCGGACGACGTCGACGTCGTCATCTCGAGCAGCCACGCCTGCGCGAAAGGGGTGCGCGTGCCCGAGGGAGTGCCGCACGTCTGCTACTGCCACACGCCGATGCGCTACGCGTGGGACTTCCAGGCGGAGCGCGAGCGCTTTCCTGCGGCGCTCCGGCCGCTTGCGCGGGCCGGGATGACGTGGTTCCGGCGCTGGGACGAGCGGAGCGCGCGGCGCGTTACGCGGTTCGTCGCGAACTCGGAGGCGGTCGCCGGCCGGATCCGCAGCTTCTACGGGCGCGACGCCGACGTCGTCCACCCGCCGGTCCGCACGGAGTTCTTCACGCCGGGCGGGGAGCGGGGCGACGCGTTCCTCTACGTCGGCCGGCTCACTGGCTACAAGCGCCCCGACCTCGTCGTCGCCGCGTTCGAGGGGCTGCCGTACGAGCTCGTCGTCGTCGGTGGGGGCGCGGCGCTGCCCGAGCTGCGCCGCCGCGCGCCGGCGAACGTCCGCTTCGTCGAGCGCGTGACCGACGAGGAGCTGCGCGACCTCTACAGGCGCTCGCGCGCGCTGGTCTATCCCGTGGACGAGGACTTCGGCATCGTCATGGCCGAGGCGCAGGCCTGCGGGACCCCGGTGATCGGCCTGGCGCGCGGCGGCGCGCGCGACATCGTGGCGCCGGGCGAGACGGGCTGGCTCGTCGAGCGCCAGGACGTGGAGGAGCTGCGGGCCGCGATCCGTCGTGCGGCAGAGGACGAGCTCGACCCCAGCGTGATCCGCGCCTCCGCGGAGCGGTTCGCCGTCGAGCGCTTTCAGGCGACGATGCGCGGGATCGTCGCCGACACGCTCTAGCTAGTAGAAGGGTTTGACGAAAACCCTCCTAGGCCGTCGCGGCGTCGAAGATGCGTCCGGGCGCCTGCTCCGTCAGCAGCCGCACAGCCTCTGCGCCGAACCGCCGCTGAAGCCCGGCGAGCGCGTCCACGAGCGCGAGCCCGCGCCGCCCGACCCGGTGGGCATCGCTCGCGACGATGTCGATCCGTCCCGTCCCGAGGAACGACCAGGCGCTCGCCTCGACCTCGTGACCCCAGCGCCCCGCCAGGCTCGAGGCGACCGACTGCGTCAGTGCGCCACCTGCGCGCGCCTCGTCGAGCACCCCCGGGTCGCGGCGAACGGCAGCGCAGCGCTCCGGATGGGCGAACACCGGCACGAGATCGAGGCCGCTGCAGCGGACGAGCGCCTGCTCGACGAAGCCGCGCGGGGTGTCCGGCTCGAGCTCGACGAGGATGAACGGGCCGCTGCGGCGGGCGGCGATCTCGTCGTCGCCGGCGCCGAGGAGCAGCGCCGGCGCGATCTCCGCCGCGAGCCGCAGCTCCAGCGGGATCTCGGCCGCGGCAAGCTCCTTGCGGGCCTGCACGAGGCGCTCGCGCGCCAGCTCGTGCAGCGTCGGGTAGCGGCGGGAGAAGTGGGGTGTGCAGAGGATCGCCGTCACGCCGGCGCGGCTGAGGGCGGAGGCGAGAGCGAGGGACTCGGCCCGATTCCCGGGGCCGTCGTCGAGCGCCGGCAAGAGGTGGCAGTGCGTATCGATCAAGGCCGGTCTCGGGCTCGCGCGGTCACTCCCGCGCGCTCGCGGCCTCCCGCGCGTCGCGGGCCGCCGCGAGCGTCAGCCCGATGAGCAGGAACTCGAGCGTCGCGGTCGGGAAGCCGGTGAAGGACGAGCGGGTAGTCGCGTCGAGGAGCATGACGACGAGGATTGCGAGCGGCAGCCAGGCGCCGCGCAACGGCACGCGCGCCGCGTCCCGGGAGAGCCGCCAGAGCCGTGCGAGAAGGAAGGCGAACACGGCGAAGCCGATGATCCCGATGTCGGCGACGATCGCGAGATAGCCCGAGTCGACCGCAGTCACCGGCTTCCCGACAACCTGTCCGGTGTCCGGCGTGATCGACGTCGTCGCCCTCGCTGCTGCTGTGCCGACCTCTCCGACGCCCCGTCCGAACGGCCAATCGGCCGGGCCGCCGAGCGCCGCGCGCCATGCTCCCACGCGTCCATTCAGCGTCACGATCGAGGCGGAGCCGTCGGCCGTGCCGCCCGCGCGGTATGTCCTTGTCTGTGTGCCGGAGGCGTTGACGACGAGGAAGACCGCAAGCGCCCCGAGCGCCGTCAGGAGGAGCGCCGCCGACGGCGTGCGCCCCTTCCGCGCGAGCCACAGCGCCAAGAGGCCCACGCTCACAAGCGCAGCGGAGCGCACCAGCGAGGCGGCAAGGCCTGCGGCGATGATCGTCCCGACGAGGAGCCGCAGCGGCCCGCGTCGCATCCAGAACAGCGCGCAGGCGAGCGCCATCAACAGGAACGCGGCGTACGCGAACGGGTCGTCGAGCGTCCCGAAGCTGCGCAGGATCCCGTTGTAGGTGCGGAGCTGCTCGTCATAGGTGTACCCGAGGTCGTTGAGCCGGTAGACCCCCAGCAGCTGTTGGACGATGCCGTACAGGGCGACGACGCAACCCGTCGCGGCGAACGACGTTGCGACCCACCGCAGCGACCGCTGCGGCGTCTCGAGCGTCATCCCGACGACCACCATCGACAACGGCAGGCACAGGAGACGCACCCCCTGCAGCCAGGCGACGCCGTGTCCACCACCGACGTTCACGACGTACAGCACGACGACGAGGAGGACGGCCGCGAGCAGAGCGCCGTCGGGCCTCAGGTGCTCACGGCTCACCACGATGAGCAGGACAGCCGCGACCACGGCGGAGAACGAGACGACGTCCTTCGTCGCCCCGATCCAGGGGGAGACGAAGACCTTCGCGATCGGCACGAACGCAAAGTACGGGACCATGAGGGCGAAGGCCCAGTGCGGCCAGACGAGGAACGCCGTGACGAGGCACAGGAACGTGAGGAGCGCGAGCGGCAAGCCAATGCCGAGCGTCTGGCTCCTCGTGAGCGCCACGTAGACGGCGAGGAGCGTCGTGCCGCCGGCGACGACGGAGAAGAAGAGCTGGCTCTCGAGCGGCAGGCGCAGCGAGCGCACGCTACTCCCCGTAGTAGGACCCGTACGACTGCTGGCCCGGTGCGTCGGTGAGGACCGCGCCTACGAGCTCTGCGGGCCACTTCTGAGCGTGCCGGTTCAGCGTCCGCAGGCTCCGCTGGGACGCCTTTCCCTGCCGGATGACGAGCAGTACCAGGTCGATGTGCTGGCCGAGATCAGCCATCTCGACCGTGAGCAGCGCGGGGGGCGTGTCCATGATGATGAAGTCGTAGGTCAGGCGGAGCTGCCGCAGAAGCGCGGCGAGCTCGGTCGAGTCAGCGAGCGTGTGTGTCTTCACGGCCCTGCCTGCCGGGAGGACATGGAGGGACCCGATCGTCGTCGCGCTTCCGTCGCTCGCGATCGGCGCGCTCGCTCCGTTCGTCTCCGGCAGGCCGATCAGTCGTCCGTTCTCGACAGCGATCGTGCGCACCGCCGCCTCCAGGGTCGCCGAGCCGGCGAGGACATCGACGACGCCGGGCGCCCCGAGCGGGATGCCGAACGTCCGGCCGACCTCAGGCTTGCGGAGGTCGAAGTCGATGAGCAGGACGCGGGCCCCGCGCCGGGCGAGCGCGACGGCGACGTTGCAGGTCGTCGTCGTCTTGCCCTCCCTCGGCAGCGCGCTCGTGATGCCGATCACCGTCCCCTGCACGCGGGCAGCTCCCTGGAGCCGCTGCGCCGCCTGCGTCAGCTGCGCGGCGATGAGGGCGTAGGTGTCGGCGAAGAAGCGCTCGTAGCGGCCGTACATGACGACGCGCACCTTCCGCGGGAGCGTCCTGATGCTCGCGAGGACGGGGACGGAGAGCTCGTCCTCGACATCGCGTTCCGACCGCACCTTCGTGTCGATCGCCTCGCGCAATGCGGACATCAGGAGCCCGAGCAGCAGGCCGAGCGCCGCGCCGAGAAGTGCGTCGTGGATGGGTGCGGGTCGTGTCTTGCCTGCGCCGCCGGCGGGCTGCACGAGGAGCGTGTCGGTGGAGGTCAAGGTGTTCAGCACCTCGAGCTTGGTCAGCTCCGACTGCAGGTCGCTCCGCGCGGGGTCGCCTGCTGGGAGCGTGCTCAGCCGATCCTGAAGCTGCGTGATGGACTTCCCGACCGCGTTCGAGGTGAGGCTTGCACGCCAGCGGATGTATGCACGCGCGACCGCGTTCGCAATTCCGATCGCAGCGCGCGGTGTCTTGCTGGACGCGCTGAAGGCGAGGATGTCCCCGCTCTGCGCGGAGACGGCCGTCGAGCCGCGCATCGTTCCCGCGTTGCCATAGCTGTTGCCGGTCGCGCTCGCGGCGAGATCGAACACCTCTGGCGAGTGGGCGAGCTCCAGCTCGGTAGCCTGCGCAGTCCGCGGATCGATGTAGACCTGGGTGCCCGTGATGATGCGCGAGAGCGGCGCCGACGGGACAAGGACGCGCGCGGAGGCCGCGTAGAGGGGGCCTTTCGCCGCCTGGAGCGCGACCATCGCGGTCGCGCCTATGACGATCGCCACGGCAACCGGCAGGGCCGCGCGACGTAGCGCCGCGAGAAGGGCTTCAGCTCCGATGCCTTGCAACGATCTCCTTCTGGAAGGGCGAGGGCGGCGGCGACCTGCGAAGTGTAGTTCAGCGGACGGGCGTTCTCCCCTTCACCCGATCTGACGGCTGGTTGCGACGATCGCCACAATGCAGGCGTGGACATCGCCGACCGCGAACATCGAAAGCTCGGATGAGCATCTTTCGCCGCAAGGACGATGCCGAGCCCCGTCGAGCCGCCGACACGCCGGAGGCCGAGGAGGCAGGCGCCGGCGATTCGACCGAGACGACCGCACCCGAGCCGGGGCGAGTACGGGACGGCACGATCGTGCCGCGGCCGCTCGGGCGTGACCTTCCCCTAGGCGGGCGGATCGTCTCGCCGCGGAACGGCGTGACGCTCTCGGGCGTGGTTCAGATCGAGGTGCAGGCGGCGGAGACCGACGGCGCGGTCGATCGAGTCGAGGTCGAGTACTCGCGCGACGGCGACCATTGGGCCGAAGTCGGAGCCGTGACGGACGAGCCGTACGACCTCTTTGCCGTGATCGGCGACGACGGCCCGCCTGTGCACGTCGCCGTCGTCCGCTCGTGGCGGCTCGCCCAGTTCTTCCGCCTCGTCCTCGAGAGCCAGCCGGAGCTCGACTTCGAGCGCATCGAGATCCGCACGTCGGAGACGCACCCGTGGGAGCAGGCGCGCGGCACCGGCACCGCGTGGAACACGAGCGGGATCGGCGACGGGGCGTACCGGCTCCGCGCAATCTCGGTCAGCGGGGGCGGCGTCCGCGTGACGACCCCGGAGGTGGAGGTCGTCGTCGACAACAGCGGACCGGAGGTCGCTCTCGTCGCGCCGGCTCGCGGGAGCGAGATCGAGGGAAGCGTCCTGCTGAAGGCGCGTGCGGAGGATGCCGGATCGGCAGTCGAGGAGATCGCCTTCGAGTACTCGCACGATGGGGAGAACTGGCACGAGATCGGCACGCGAGACGCAGCGCCGTGGGAGCTCGGGTGGGACGTCGACGACATCCCCGCCGGCGAGGTGCGCCTGCGCGTTCGCGCGCGGGACAGCCGCGGGCACGAGCAGGCGAGCGTCCCCGTGCGGGTGACGATCGCGAACGCCCCGGCGACTGTCGCGCTGGAGCCTCTTCCCTCGCAGCTCCGTGGGCGGATCGATCTGGCGGCGACCGTGGATCATCCCGAGCGCGTCACCGAGGTCGAGTTCCAGCTCGAGGAGGAGGGCGGGGACAGCTGGCTGACGGTTGCGAGCGCGACGGAAGCGCCGTACGCGGCCGTCTTCGACACGACCGTCCTCGCGGACGGGCGTTACGAGCTCCGCGCGAGCGCCGTCGTGCGCGGCGGGCGGACGAGCGTCACCGACCCGCGACCGCACGGGATCGACAACACGCCGCCGATCGTCCGCCTCGACGTCCCCGACAACGGCTACGTCGCCGGACGGGTGAACGTGGAGGCGCGGGCGCACGATGAGGGCTCGGGGATCGATCGGATCGTCATCGAGCTGCGGCCCGAGGACGGTCGCTGGACCGAGCTCGCGCGCGCCGACGAGCAGCCGGTGCTCGAGCACGAGTGGGACACGCGCAAGCTCGCCGACGGCCACTACGACATGCGCGTCGTTGCCGCCGACCGCGCCGGCAACGAGTGGAGGCCGGAGATCGTCGCACTCGTCGTCGACAACACGGCGCCGCTCGCCGAGATCATCGAGCCGAAGGACGGTGACACCGTCGGCGGCGTCGTGCCGATCGGCGCCGAGATCGTGGACTCCTGCTCCGGCCTGGCCTGGCTGAAGTACGAGTGGTCGGGCGCGGACGGGGAGTGGCACGAGCTTCCGCGCGGCCCGGGCTCGGTGTCGTGGCACACGGCGGAGGTCGCAGACGGCGAGTACGTCCTGCGCGTCCGCGCGGCCGATCGCGCCGGGAACGTCACGACGAGCGACAGCGTCGCGCTCGCCATCGACAATGCCGCCAAGCGCGCAGCGCGGGCAGCTGCGGATTCCCTTGCAGCGCAGCGCGCTGCCGCCGGCGAGGACGCCGCAGCGCCGGCGCAGCCGGCTGCCGGAACGCGCTTCGGCCCGATCCCCACGTGGTCGTGGCAGGAGGCGCCCGCTGCCGACGAGGCACTCGAGGGCGAGGCCGCTCCTGAGCCGGAGCTCGAACCGGACCTCGACGTTGTGACGTCCGAGGACACTGAGGCAGCCGAGCCACCGACCGCTGCAGAGCCGGAGCCGGAGCCGGAGCCGGAAGCAGAGCCCGAGCGTCGACGCCTCGCTGCTGTCGAAGAGCCAGAGCCAGAAGAAGCGTCCGAGCCCGCACCAGCGCCAGAACCGGACGCGGAGCCCGCAGCTCTCGTGTTTTCGCTGCCCCGCGGCGGGCGCAGCTGGGGCCTGTGGGAGCTCGACCGCCTCGTCGAAGACCACGCCGAGGACGACCCGATCCGCACCGAGGAGCGCCGCGCTGTCCTCTACTTCCTGCGCGACCATGCCGCGCTCGACGGGACGATCCCGCCGGAGTTCGAGAGCGTCGTCCAGGAGACCTTCGGCGACCTGCTCGCCGGCGAGGGGCTCTAGACCGGCTCGGGCAGCGCGATCGGCCGGTGGCGGACGTAGTCGATCACGTCCGCGAGGATGCGCTCCAGGTCGTGCTCCGGGGCCCAGCCGACGGTCTTGCTGATCTTGTCGATCGCCGGAATGCGGTGCAGCATGTCCTCGATCCCCTGGCCGTAGACCTGGTCGTAGGGGAGCGTCACGATGGGCGAGGACGAGCGGGTCAGCTCCTTGATCCGCTCGGCGAGCGCCATGATCGAGATCTGGTGTGAGTTGCCGACGTTGAAGATCTCGCCGGAGCTGTCGCTCTCGATCAGGCCCTTCAGCGCCCGGACGGTGTCGGCGACGTGGCAGAAGCAGCGTGTCTGCTGCCCGTCGCCGTAGACCTCGATCGGCCGGCCGGCGAGTGCGTTCTGCACGAAGCGCGGGATGACCATCCCGTACTGCCCGCTTTGCTTCGGCCCGACCGTGTTGAAGAGCCGGACGATGACCGTGTCGAGGCCGCGCTCCTGGTGATAGGCGAGCGCGAGGAACTCGTCGATCGCCTTCGAGTCGGCGTAGAGCCAACGCCGCTGCGTCGTCGGGCCGTAGACGCGCCGGTCCTCCTCGGAGAGCGGAACTTCCTCGCGGTGGTCGCCGTACACCTCGGAGGTCGAGGCGACGAGCACGCGCTTGTCGAACTCGTTGCAGTAGTCGAGGACGATCTCCGTCCCCTGGATGTTCGTGACGAGCGTGCGCACCGGCTCCT
>JAWVDX010000133.1:0-3390 GCA_033857015.1 Gaiellaceae bacterium | reverse complement strand
ACCCGACCGGGAGCTTCAAGGATCGCGGCATGACGCTGGCCGTCTCGAAGGCGCTGCAGGACGGCGCCCGCGCGGTCATCTGCGCGTCGACGGGGAACACCGCCGCGTCGGCGGCCGCCTATGCGGCGCGCGCGGGGCTGCCTGCTGTCGTCCTCCAGCCAGAAGGCGCGGTCGCCTCCGGGAAGCTGGCGCAGTCGCAGGCGCTCGGCGCCAAGGTGCTGGCGGTGCGCGGGTCCTTCGACGACGCGCTGCGCGCCTCACAGGAGCTGGCCGGACGCGGTGACTACGCGCTCGTCAACTCGGTCAACGAGTTCCGTCTCGAGGGTCAGAAGACTGTCGCGTTCGAGATCATCGAGGAGCTCGGCCGCGTCCCCGATCTCGTCGCGCTCCCGTATGGCGGCGGCGGCAACTCGACCGCGGTCTTCCGGGGCTTCCGCGACGCGGGCGAAGGATTGCCGCGGCTCATGCCCGCGCAGGCGCAGCACCGCGCGACGACGCTCGCGAGCGCGATCCGCATCTCCGAGCCGGTGCACGCGGACGAGGTGGCCGAGGCGCTGGAGAGCTGCGGCGGCGGGATCGTCACCGTTCCCGACGACGAGGTGATCGTCGCCTGGCAGGAGCTGGCGGCGCTCGAGGGCCTCTTCTGCGAGCCGTCGTCCGCAGCGGGAGTCGCCGCGCTGAAGCAGGAGCAGCTCGAGCCCGGGACAGTCGTCGTCTGCGTCATCACGGGCCACGGCCTGAAGGACCCGGACACGGCAGCCAAGCACTCGCCGGCGCCGATCCCGGTCGATCCGGACGCGGACTCGATCGCGCGCGCCGCCGGCTAGTCACAGTTCCGTCCGTCTTCCGCAGCAGTTCGGAACCATTCCGTCATCGCCGCGAGCGCCGCAGGCACCACCGCTTTGCGCGATCCCCTGTCTCCGGCGGACATGTCTCTGTGCCTGGCACCGGGACATGTCCCGACGGGAGAGGAAGTGCTCCGCGCTAGCGCGACCACCAGTCCTGCGCCATCTGCGCGTCGTTCGCCCCGGTGTTCGGCGCCCCGAAGAGGAGGAACTCGGCACCCTCCGGCCCCGCCTCGAGGTTGCGCATCGTCTCTGCGGAGATCCGCACCGCGTCGAGCGGTCCCAGCTCGACGATCTCGTCGTCGAGCTTGATGCGCGCCGACCCCGACAGGAGCACGTAAACCTCTTCCTGCCGCCCGTGTGTGTGGCCGAACGGCATCCGGAAACCGGGAGCGAGGCGCAAGTAGCTGAGCGCCGACTCCGCCGTGCCGAGCGGCTCGCGCGCGACGCGGTACTCCATGTCCGGCGAGAAGCCGAACTTCGGCGCCTGATCCTCGACGTCCGCCTTCAGGTTGAGCTTCGTGTAGTCACCCATGCCCCGGCCTGTAGCCGCCGGCGGGACGCCACAAACTAGGATCGCCGCATGGAGATCCGCGTCAAGGCACCCGCGACGAGCGCGAACCTCGGCCCCGGCTTCGACTGCGCCGGCGTCGCGTTCGAGCTCTGGAACGAGCTCGTCGTCGAGGAGGCGGACGGGCTCGAGGTGGAGGTCGACGGCGAGGGTGCCGGCGAGGCGCCTCTCGACGAGACGCATCTCGGGTTGCGCGCCTTCGCGCTCGTCGAGCCGCTCGCGGGCAAGCGCTTCCGCTTCAGGAACCGGATCCCGTTCGCGCGCGGGCTAGGCTCCTCGTCCGCGACGATCGCGCTCGGCCTCGTCGCGGCGACCCGCTGGCAGGGGCGCGAGCCGGATCCGGAGGAGCTGCTCCCGCTCGCGATGCAGCTGGAGCCGCACGCGGACAACCTGGCCCCGTGCCTGCTCGGCGGCGCGACGCTCGCCTGGGCGGAGGATGGGCGCTGGCGCGCGCGCCGCGTCGCCGACGCCCTCGCGCTCGACGCGCTCGCCCTCGTCCCGCAGCAGCGCGTCGAGACCGCGGCGGCCCGCGCCGCGCTGCCCGAGCAGCTGTCCCATAGCGACGCGACCTTCTCGGCGGGGCGTGCCGCCCTGCTCGGCGCAGCGCTCGCCAGCGGCGACCGCGAGCTCCTCAAGGCAGCGTTCCACGACAGGCTGCACGAGCCGTACCGGGCCGCGACGGCACCGCTCCTGCGGGCGATCCAGGGCGACCCGCCGATGGGCGCCGCCGGTGTGACTCTCTCCGGCTCCGGCCCGACCGTGATCGTGTGGGCCTACCCCGACTGGGCCACGAACTGCATGGACGAGCTCGTCAAGCGCTTCCAGGACTGCAAGGTGCTGCGGCTCAAGGTCGCGCAGACCGGCTCCGCCTGACTTAGCAACAGACTGTTGCTAAGTCCCTTGCGCCAGACTGAGGGGATGCGCTACCAGCTCGTCGACTGCCGCTGGGATATCGCCGACATCGATGCGGGGCGGCGCCTCTACGAGGAGGGGCACATCCCTGGCGCGAGCTGCCTCGACCTCGACCGCGACCTCTCCAGCCCGCCGGCAACCCCCGGCGGACGCCGTCCGCTGCCGGCGCGCGCGGACTTCGAGGCTGCGGCCCGCCGCGCCGGGATCTCGAACGACACGCTCGTCATCGCCTACGACCAGGACATGAACGGCGGCGCGGCACGCCTCTGGTGGCTGCTCCGCCACTACGGCCACGACGCCTGCGGCGTGCTCGACGGCGGCTTCTCCGCCTGGCACGGTCCTCTCACCCCCGGCGACGAGACTCCCACGCCAGGCGACTTCACCGCCGCCGCAGAGCGCGACGACATCCTCGACGCAGACGCGCTCGCCGCCCGCCTCGGCGACCCGCGCCTCACCATCCTCGACGCGCGCTCGCCGGAGCGTTTCGCCGGCGAGCCGAGCCCTCTCGATCCAGAGCCCGGCCACATCCCCGGGGCGATCAACGCGTTCTACCGCTCCCGCGACCCGCTCCCTGTCACCGATGCGCCCGAGCTGGTCGCCTACTGCGGCTCGGGCGTGACCGCCTCCGTCACCCTCCTGCGCCTCGCCCAGGCCGGCCGCCCCGACGCCAAGCTCTACCCCGGCTCCTGGAGCGACTGGGCCGTCCGCGACCTGCCGATCCAACGGTAGGATCGCCCCATGACGACCCCCTACGAGCTGCCCTCGGATCCCGCGAAGCGCCACAGCCACGCGCTCACCGACGGCCCCGACCGCGCCCCGGCGCGCGCCTACTTCAAGGCCATCGGCTTCACCGACGAGGACCTCGCGAAGCCGCTTGTCGGGGTCGCGACGACCTGGATCGAGACGATGCCCTGCAACTACAACCAGCGCGAGCTGGCCCAGCACGTCAAGCAGGGGATCCGCGACGCAGGCGGCATGCCGGTCGAGTTCAACACGATCTCCGTCTCGGACGGCGTCACGATGGGCACCGAGGGGATGCGCGGCTCGCTGGTCTCCCGCGAG
>JAWVDX010000132.1:0-3511 GCA_033857015.1 Gaiellaceae bacterium | reverse complement strand
CCTCGACGAAGAACCCGGAGTACCGCGACGTGATGTACGTCGAGGAGCTGATCGGGCCCGACACGGTGAACACGATGCCGCTCGAGACGATCCGCGCCTTCCAGGACCACGGCGAGATCCGCGGCGACACGATCCGGGACGACCTCGACGGCGCCCACGACGTGCTCGGCCTGCTCGAGTCGCTGGGTGTGGACTACGACGACGTCGTCCAGGTGCTCGAGGACGAGGGTGTCAAGAAGTTCGCGGACGCCTACGCGCAGCTGATCGACGGCATCAAGACGCGGCGCGGCGCCATGGTCACCGCGTGAGCGAGCTCGTCACGCGGATCTGGCAGCGCGACCCCACGGTCTGGACGGGACAGGACGAGGCGAAGTGGCTGGGCTGGCTCGACGAGCCCCTGCGCATGCGCGAGCAGGCCGGGGAGATCATGCGGGTCGCCGCGGAGGCTCGCGCCGAGCTGAGCGCGGTCGTCCTCCTCGGCATGGGCGGCTCGAGCCTGGCGCCGGAGGTGCTCGTCCAGACCTTCGGCGTCGAGGGCTTCCACGTGCTCGACACGACCCACCCGCAGGCGATCCGCGCGCTCGAGGCGCAACTCGACCTCGGGCAGACGCTCTTCGTCTCGGCCTCCAAGTCCGGCTCGACGGTGGAGACGCGCTCGCACACGGACTACTTCTGGGAGAAGGCACCCCGCGGGGCGCAGTGGATGGCGATCACGGATCCCGGCTCGGCGCTCGAGGCGCTGGCCAGGGAGCGGGGCTTCCGCGCGGTGTTCGCAGGCGAGCCGACGATCGGGGGCCGGTACTCCGCGCTGTCGCCGTTCGGGATGGTGCCGGGGGCGCTCATGGGCATCGACCTCGTCCGGCTGCTCGACGCGGCGATCGCGATGGGCGAGGCCTGCCGCCGGGGCGAGGACAATCCGGGCCTCGAGCTAGGCCTCGGCTGGGGCGCCGCCTGGCAGGAGGGCCGCGACAAGCTCTGCATCGAGGGCGGCGGCAGCTTCGGCCTCTGGGCGGAGCAGCTCGTCGCCGAGTCGACCGGCAAGCACGGGAAGGGGCTCGTCCCCGCCCCGGGCGAGCCGCCCGAGGGCCCGGATCGCCAGGCCGCGGAGGTCGCACTCGGCGAGCCGTACGACCTCGGCAAGGAGTTCTTCCGCTGGGAGTTCGCGACAGCGGTCGCCGGCTCGGTGCTCGGCATCAACCCCTTCGACCAGCCGAACGTCCAGGAGGCGAAGGACCGCACGAAGCAGCTGCTCGACTCGGGTGACGACCCGCGGCTCGAGCCGGAGTCCTCGCGGGAGGAGCTCTTCGCCGCGGCGAAGCCCGGCGACTACGTCTGCATCCAGGCGTTCCTGCCGCCCTCGGCGGCCAACGACGCGGTCATCGCGGAGCTCGTCGCCCAGGCGCGCGCGGCGACCGGGTGCGTCATCACGCACGGCTACGGGCCGCGCTACCTGCACTCGACGGGTCAGCTGCACAAAGGCGGGGCGCCCAAGGGGCTGTTCCTCCAGGTCGTGGACGACACCGGCGAGGAGCTGGCAATCCCGAAGCAGACGTTCGGCTTCGGGCGGTTGATCCGCGCGCAGGCCGCCGGTGACTACGCGGCGCTCAAGGAGCGCGGCCTCCCGGTCGCGCGGATTCGACTCTAGGGAGGCGTGATGCAGCTAGGGATGGTGGGTCTCGGGCGCATGGGCGCCGGCATGACCGAGCGGCTCCGCCGCGACGGGCACGACATCAAGAGCTTCGACCCGCAGGTCGAGTCGCGCACCGCGACCTCGCTGGAGGAGCTCGTCTCCCAGCTCGAGACGCCGCGCGCGGTCTGGCTGATGATCCCGGCCGGGAAGATCACCGAGGACTCGTTCCAGCAGCTGCTCGGCCTGCTGAGCGAGGGCGACACGATCGTGGACGGCGGCAACTCCAACTTCCGCGACTCGCAGCGCCGCCACGCCGAGGCGCAGGAGAAGGGCGTCCACTTCCTCGATGCGGGCGTCTCGGGCGGGATCTGGGGCCTCGAGGTCGGGTTCTGCCTCATGGTCGGCGGCGACCAGGAGCCGGTCGCGCGGGTGGAGCCGGTCTTCAAGTCGCTGGCCCCTCCGGACGGGTACGCGCACGTCGGCGCCTCGGGCGCGGGCCACTTCACGAAGATGGTCCACAACGGGATCGAGTACGGCCTCATGCAGGCCTACGCGGAGGGCTTCGAGGTCATGAAGGCGTCCGAGTTCGGCCTCGACCTCGAGCAGGTGGCCGGCATCTGGCGCTACGGCTCCGTGGTGCGCTCGTGGCTCCTCGAGCTGCTGCACGACGCGTTCGACAAGCACGGCTCCGGGCTCGACACGATCAAGGGCTACGTCGAGGACTCGGGCGAGGGTCGCTGGACAATCGCCGAGGCGATTGCCGAGGACGTGCCCGTCCCCGTCATCACCGCGGCGCTCTTCGCGCGCTTCGCGTCGCGCCAGGACGAGTCGTTCGCCGCCAAGGTGTACGCGGCGCTGCGCAACGAGTTCGGCGGGCCTGCGGGAAAGACGGAGTGATCCGCGCTGCCGGGCCCGACGACGCGGCCGCGATCCACGAGCTGGTCGTCGCGCTCGCGACCTACGAGCGCGAGCCGGACGCGGTGCGCGCGACGCCGGAGTCGCTTCGGGCCCAGCGGGCGGCGGAGCACCCGCCGTTCGAGTGCCTGCTGGCCGAGGAGGACGGGCGCGCGGTCGGCTTCGCCCTCTTCTTCCCGACGTTCTCGACCTGGGAGGGGCGTCCCGGGCTCTACCTCGAGGATCTGTTCGTGCGCGAGGAGGCGCGCGGGTCGGGCGTCGGTCGCGCGCTCCTGGTCGCACTGGCGCGGCTCGCCGTCGAGCGCGGCTACGGTCGCCTCGAGCTCGCCGCCCTCGACTGGAACACCCCCGCGATCGGCTTCTACGAGCGCCTCGGCGCCAAGGCGATGGACGAGTGGACGGTGTTCCGCTTCGCGGGCGAGTCACTCGAGCGGCTGGCGAGCGAATGATCGTCCGGCAGGAGCGGCCCGAAGACGTCGCGGCGATCGACGCCGTCCTGCGGGACGCGTTCGGAGACGAGGGTGACCTCGTCCTCCGCCTCGTCGGAGGCATCCGCGCCTCGCCCGAGGCGATCCCCGAGCTGGCGCTCGTCGCCGAGGACGACACCGGGATCGTCGGCCACACGATGCTGAGCTGGGTCGGCCTTGAAGGCGGGCCGCGTGAGCGCCTCCTCGTCCTCACGCCGCTGGCGGTGCGCGGCGACCGTCAGCGCCGGGGCGTTGGATCGCAGCTCGCGGAAGCGCTGATCGCGCTCGCCGAGGAGGCCGGCGAGCCGCTGATCGTTGTCGAGGGCGTCCCGGAGTACTACCCACGCTTCGGCTTCGAGCGGGCGAGCACGCTCGGCATCGAGCGGCCGCACGAGAAGATCCCGGACGCCGCGTTCATGGTCCGGCGCCTGACGGCGTACGACCCGGCGGTCCGGGGTCGCGTCGTCTACCCGCCGGCATTCGACTTCCTGTATTGACT
>JAWVDX010000131.1:0-3281 GCA_033857015.1 Gaiellaceae bacterium | reverse complement strand
CGGGCACCGCGGAGCAGAGCGTCAACGGCGTCCTGCGCAACCAGGCCTGGTGGTGCGGCTTCGGCCCGGTGGACAAGCCGACCCTCGTCGTCTGCGCGCTGATCGAGAACGGCGGCCACGGCGGCGTCGCAGCCGCCCCGGCCGCGCGGTTGGTCTTCGAGCAGTTCTTCGGCAAGACGGGCCAGACCGTCGGAAGCGTGAAAACCGACTGATGGCCGGCCCGGTCGCAGAAGTCGCGGGGATGCGCCGCGAGACGGTGCGCACGCGCGACGAGCAGCCGCTGCTCCTCGCGCTGCTGACCCGCGTCGACTGGCTGCTGCTCGGCGGGATCGGCGGGCTCGTCGGCTTCGGGCTCTGGGCGCTCGCCGGGTTCACGCGGTTCGACGCCGGGGTCAGCGTGACCGGCGCCCCGAAGGACCCGCACTACTTCGTCGTCCACCAGGGGGTGTTCGCCGCGATCGGCGGTCTCGGCTTCGTCGTCGCGGTACTGCTCGACCCGGCGATCTACCTGCGCTTCTGGCGCTTTCTCTACGGCGGGATGCTCGTGGGGCTGCTCGTCGTGCTCGCGGCGAGCCCGGTACGCAACACGCACCGCTGGATCCCGCTCGGCTCGTTCCAGCTGCAGCCCTCGGAGTTCGGCAAGCCCCTGATCGTGCTCGCGCTGGCCGGCTACCTGGCCGAGCGCGGCCGCCGCACCCGGGAGCCGGTCACGGCGCTCGTGGCGCTCGCCCTCGCGCTCCCGGCGATGCTGCTCGTCTTCGTCGAGCCCGATCTCGGGACGGCGCTCGTCTACGCGGCCGCCCTCGCCGCGGCCCTCTACGTCGCCGGCACGCCGTGGCTCCAGCTGGCGGCGGGGGCGGCAGGTGCGGTCGTGATCGCCTTCCTGATCATCTGGGGCATCCCCGACCTGACCGGCCACGAGGTGCTGCGGCCCTACCAGAAGGCCCGGCTCGTCGGCTACACCCACGCGAGCAGCGACCCGACCGGCCCGAACTACAACGTCTTCCAGTCCAAGACCGCGGTCGCCTCGGGCGGCGTGAACGGCCGCGGGATCCAGGATGCGACCCAGACGAAGTTCAACTTCCTCCCGGCTCATCGCACCGACTTCGCGTTCGCCGCGTTCGCCGAGCAGCACGGCTTCGTCGGCGCCTCGGTGCTCCTGCTCCTCTATCTGCTCGTGCTCTGGCGGGGCATCCGGGTCGTGACGCTCGCGGAGGACGCGTTCAGCGCGATCGTCGCCGGCGGGATCGTCTGCATGCTCCTCTTCCAGATCGTCATCAACACGGGGATGACGATGGGGATCGCGCCCGTGACCGGCATCCCGCTGCCGCTCGTCAGCTACGGCGGCTCCTCGATGATCGCGAGCCTGGTCGCGCTCGGGCTGCTGCTCGGGATCCAGGTGCGCTCGGCACGGAGGCGCTGGTGAAGCTGGCGCTGCCCATCCGTCCCGGCGTCGTGTACGGGCTCGTGAAGGAGATCCGGGTCAGCGGGCAGGACCCGCGGCCGCTCGTGGTCGCCGGGGCGCCGGAGCTGGCGCGGGCGCTCGCCCGCGAGCTCGGGAAGGGCGGGCGGTCGGGCGCCGTGCGCGAGGGCGGGCCGTACTCGCGAATCGCCGCGCTCGTGTACGTCCTCGCCGCGCCGGTGACGGAGGAGGACGAGGCGCAGCTGAAGGCCGCCGACAAGAAGCGCGTTCCGATCATCGCGCTGCTGGCCGACGAGAGCCTCGAGCCGACGGTTCCCTACGTGCTCGCGACGGACGTGGTACGCGTGCACAGGGGCGAGGCGCTGCCGGTCGAGCGCATCGCCGAGGCCGTGGTGCGCCGGCTCGGCGAGGACGCAGCGCCGCTCGCCGCACGCGTTCCTGCGCTACGCCGGCCCGCGGCGCGCGAGCTCGTGCGCCGCTTCGCCCGCAAGAACGGGATCATCAGCGCCGCGGTGTTCGTCCCGGCGGCGGATCTCCCGCTGCTGACGCTGAACCAGATCCGCATGGTGCTGCGCATCGCCCAGGTGTACGGCCACGACGTGGACCGGCGCCGCGCGGTCGAGCTGATCGGCGTGCTCGGCGCCGGCTTCGGAATGCGGACGGTGGCGCGCGAGCTGCTCGACTTCGTCCCGGGCCCCGGCTGGGTGCTCAAGGGAGCGATCGCCTACGCCGGCACGCGCGCGCTCGGCGAAGCGGCAATCCGCTACTTCGAAGCGCTCTAGTTGATCGCTGACCGGCTGTGACGGCGGTGGCCGGCGGGATCCGCGAGCGGCTCGCCTGGTGAGGACGCCCGTCCCGCCGGCGCGGCACCTGCTGCGCGCGAAAGACCTGATCGACGCGCGCTACCGCGACCCGCTGGACGTCGCCGCGCTGGCTCGCGCGGCCCACCTCTCGCCGGCGCACTTCTCGCGGGAGTTCCGCCGCGTCTTCGGCGAGACGCCGCACCAGTACCTGCTGACCCGCCGGCTCGAGCGCGCAGCCGAGCTGCTGCGCAACACCGACCGCTCGGTCATCGAGATCTGCCTCATGGTCGGGCTCCAGAGCGTCGGCTCCTTCACGACCAGCTTCGGCAAGCTCTTCGGCTGCTCGCCGACCGCCTACCGCGCGGCCCACCCGCCGGCCTCCGTGCACGTCCGTATCCCGACCTGCGTCCTCCAGGCCTACGGGCGCCCGCAGTCCAGCACGTTTCGAGAAGACACCCGTTCCGGTCGCGGATAGCGTCAGGCGGGACAGATCCGAACGATTCGAGGAGGACGAGATGATGAAGCTGACGCACACCCAGGTCTGGGTGCACGACCAGGACGAAGCCCTGGCGTTCTACACCGAGAAGCTCGGCATGGAGGTTCGCGAGGACGTGACCGTTCCGGAGATGGGCAACTTCCGCTGGCTCACCGTCGGTCTGCCGGGGCAGGACGTCGCCATCACGCTGATGGCCGTCCCGGGCCCGCCGGTGTTCGAGGAGGAGACCCGCCAGAAGATCAACGACCTGCTCGCCAAGGGCGCATCGGGCGGCCTCTTCTTCCGCACGGACGACATCGAGGCGACCTACGAGGAGCTGAAGGGCAAAGGCGTGGAGTTCGGGCAGGAGCCGACCGAGCAGCCGTACGGCATCGACGCCGGGTTCCGCGACCCGTCCGGAAACAGCTTCCGTGTCGCGCAGATGAGCTAGCCGCTACGCGGCCTGCCGCTCGAGGCGCTGCCGGCGCGCCTTGAGCGCACGCAGGCGCTGGCGCAGGCGCGACCAGGCCCACGGCTCGACCTCGCCGTAGCGCGCATCGCCTTGCCCGCGCGTGGCCTC
>JAWVDX010000130.1:0-2570 GCA_033857015.1 Gaiellaceae bacterium | reverse complement strand
CCCACGCTCGCTCGTCTACCTCCAGTCGCTCAAGTGGGTCGCCAGCGCGCGCGGGCGGTCAGTCAAGGAGAAGACGCGTTAGGCCCGAATCAAGGACCCCGTTCCGGGACCCTTGTGAGCGCTGTGGCGACAGACGAGATCTACGAAAAATACCTGCAAAAGGCGATCACCGAGATCAACGAGCTCGGGGATGAGATCGCCGAGTCGGCGACCGGTGTCGGCATCCCCGTGGTGGGGTCGGGTCATCCGCTCGCTGACGTCTTCATGCTCAAGTACGGCCCGCAGGCCTCGGAGGGGCAGGAGGGCGTCGCGTTCTTCGGGCGCGCCGGGCAGGCGATCCTCAAGTCGCTGGAGCGCCTGAACGTCGACCCGCTCGCGGTGTACGGGACGAACTGCCTCAAGTACGCGGGGGAGCCCGAGGAGGAGGCGCAGAGCTTCCTGACCCGCGAGCTGCACATCGTCGGGCCGAAGCTGCTCGTGCCGATGGGCGAGGACACGCTCCGCTTCCTGAACGAGCTGGGCTTCCCCCTGTCCCGTGAGCTCGAGTGGAAGCTGGGCGAGTTCCAGGTGTTCACGCCGACGATCGAGGCGCTCGTCTGCCCGGACATCGACGCCTCGCTCGACGAGCAGCCGGCGAAGAGCGCCTTCTGGGACGCCTTCAAGAAGATCGACGAGTGGTGGGCCAAGCTCCCGCCGTACTAGCGGGTTGGCGTGGCCGGGTCGCATTGGCGCTCGTCGCGATCGGGCTGCTGGCGGCCTACGACGCGACGGCGATGCGCTTCCCGGACCTCTCCGACTGGGGAGACGTGCTGTGGACCGGCATCGTGCTCGGCGTCCCGGTGTTCGGGCTGCTCTGGCTCGCGCTGCCGCTGGCGCGGCGGCAGCGCGGCTGGCTCCTCGCGGCGACCGGTGTGCTCGCCGCGGTGGCGGTGGCGGCGAGCCTGCTCGACCTGGAGACCGCTGCGAACCTCTCGAAGCTGGGCGCTGCGGGTGCTGCCGGATTCCTCTTCGTGAGCTTCTTCGAGCACGCGAGCTGGCTCGTCGCGGTCGCGCTCGCGATCCCGATCGCCGACACGATCTCGGTCTGGCGCGGGCCGACGCGCTACATCGTCACGCAGAAGCCGAGCTACTTCGAGGCCGACTCGGTCGCCTTCCCGCCCCCC
Source organism: Gaiellaceae bacterium (assembly GCA_033857015.1). Taxonomy (GTDB): domain Bacteria; phylum Actinomycetota; class Thermoleophilia; order Gaiellales; family Gaiellaceae; genus JAWVDX01. Next base: position 1,407 of record JAWVDX010000130.1, on the reverse strand, counting down.
GGGGAGCGGGTCGTCGAGCTCAGCTGGGACGCCGTCACAGGCGCTTCGGACTACGTCGTCGTGACCGTCCGGCCAGGGCACCGGCATCGGTTCGACCTCCTCACGCAGCGCTCGGTCAACCTCGCCACAGACGCGCACGCGCGCTACCGCATCGCCGTCAAGGCCCTCGCCGGCAAGAGGCAACTGGCGGAAAGCGACATCGCGCTCCCACCCGAGTGCGGCTGCGACGTGACGCCGACCCGTGGCCCCGGCCCGGAGCGCCTGACGCTGCGCACGACGACGCGGCCCGCGGCGGAGCGCCTCGGACTGACGGACGTCGTCTTCTTCGCGGTGTTCCTCGCCGGCGCCCTGCGCTTCCGCCTCCGCACCGGCTGGACGTGGGTCGGGCTCGTGCTCGGGGTGATGCTGGCCGGAGTCGCGGGGCTCTTCGACCCGTTCGGGATCGGCGGCGTGCCGGCGCTGCCCCTGATCTCGCTCGGCTTCCTCGTCCCGAACGCGGATCCGCTCTGGCGCAGCGTCCGCGAGGCGACTCGCCCGAAGAGCCCCTAGGCAGGGTTGAGCGGGGCGCCGAGCGAGGCCTGCGGCGCCACACGCGAGCCCGGCTCCGCCTCGAAGAGATCCGCCGCGGCGAAGCCGAACGCCGGGGCCCAGAGGTTCGCTGGGAAGGACTCGAGCCGCGTGTTGTAGATCTGGACGTTGCCGTTGTAGATCCGCCGGGCTCCGGCGATCTCGTCCTCGGTGTTCGTCAGCTCCTCCTGCAGCGCCAGGAAGTTGGCGGAGGCGCGCAGCTGCGGATAGCTCTCGGAGACGGCGATCAGCCGGCCGACCGCAGCGCCGAGGACGGTCTCCGCCTGTCCTGCCTGCAGCGGCCCGTCGGCCGCCTGCGCGAGCGCCCGCGCTCTGGCGACCACGTCGAACAGCGCACGCTCGTGCGCCGCGTAGCCCTGCACCGTCGCGGCCAGGTTCGGGATCAGGGCGTGCCGGCGCCCGAGCTGGACCTCGATCCCGCTCCAGGCCTCGCTCACCTTGTTCCGCAGGCGGACAAGCGCGTTGTAGGCGACGACGAAGGAGAGCGCGAGGAGAGCAACGACGCCGAGGACGATGAAGAGAGGCGTCATGCCAGGCTCATGATCCTCGAATCGGCGCGTCCGCGCCAGGCCGCCGCTGCTCGGCGAAGTGGGCGAAGCGCTCCAGCACCGGCGTAACGCGGCGGAGGGTCTCCTCGACGGCAGGCCCGTCGGTCGCGGTGATCGTGCCGCCGCTCGCGAGGACGAGCCGGCCGAGCGAGAAGTCGAGGTACTCGCCGAGGTAGCAGTCCGTCGAGGCGAGGTCGAGCAGCGCCGCGATCAGAGCGGGCGTGAAGAGCTCGCGCACGGTCAGGTCGCTCGTGCCACTCCCCGCCTCGAG
>JAWVDX010000129.1:0-3918 GCA_033857015.1 Gaiellaceae bacterium | reverse complement strand
ACGTCCACGCCCCGAGAATCTGGGTCTCGGCGCTCACCGACCAGCAGCTCGCCGGGATCGCGATGGCGACCGAGGAGGCGATCGTCTTCTTCGGCGTCTTCGTCTGGGCGTTCGCACGGGTGCTGTCCCGCGAGGAGGAAGAAGAGCCGCTCTAGCAGACGTTTCTATCTTTCAAAGCGGATACGTAAGAGTTTTCAACATACTCCGAATGGGGGATCAAGATCCTCCTTTAGAGTGGGTCCAGTCCGGGGGCCGACGCGCCGATCAATTTCTCGTGCGCGTGAGAGGACACCTGGGGGGAGCGCTCGCGCTGCTCGTCGCCGTTGCTGTGCTGGCACCTGTCGCCGGCGCGCGGACGGGGCAGGCGGCACGCGCCAACGTGAAGCTCCAGAGTGGGATCCTCCAGGAGCTCAACGCCCTCCGCGCGAGCCACCACCTGCACACGATCACGCTGTCTCCCTCGCTGACGACCGCCGCCGCCGCGCACACGAAGGACATGGCGGCGCACGGCTACTTCGCGCACGAGTCCCAGAACGGAGCCGAGTTCTGGAAGCGGGTCAAGCAGTACTACGGCTCCACCGGCTACGGCTACTGGTCGGTCGGCGAGAACCTGCTCTGGTCGTCGCCGGACGTCGATCCCGCGAGGGCGATCAAGCTCTGGCTCGCCAGCCCGGAGCACAGGAAGAACATGCTCAACCCACGGTGGCGTGAGATCGGCATCTCCGCCGTCCACGTCTCAGCTGCGCCCGGCGTCTATGGTGACCACGAGGTCACGATCGTGACGACCGACTTCGGCGTCAGACGCTAGCTCCCCGAGCGAGGTACATTCGGGCGGCGCGCGCCCGTAGCTCAGTGGAAGAGCAGCGGCCTTCTAAGCCGACGGTCGCAGGTTCGAATCCTGCCGGGCGCATTTTCTTCTTCTTCCGGGCTGTCTGGCTCGATCGTGCCGAGCTCGCGCTCGCCGGTGACACTCCGCTGCGCGTTGCCCGCGAAACAGGATCAGTGGACGCCGAGGGGGCTCCACTGGAAGATGATCCCGCCGGTGCCGGCCTTGAGGCGGCGTTGGCAGACGCCTCTTGAGCCGGTCTCGGGTGGGCCGACCTGAACCGACCTGCAGGCGAAGCCCGCGGGCCCGTGGTGAAGCACGACCGCCGTGTGCGGGTGCAGCATCGTCTCCGGGAACATCTTCTTTACCGCGGCCTTCGCCCGAGTGCACGAGAAACCAGTTGGGCTGTTGAACACAGTGATCGACACGTAGTACGCCGTCCCCGCACCGACCTGCTTGGGATTCTTACCGCCATGGTTGTCGTAGACCGTCCAGCGCGGGCCGTTGAGCGTGCAGAGCGGCCGCCCCGTGACCTCGGTGTGAACGTCGGTCGCGCCGAGGGCTCGAGAAGCGAGCAAGGAGAGAACGACTCCTGCGAACAACGCGGAGATGACGGCCCAGCGGGACGGTACGAAGGTCATCGGCCGGACACTACGCCGGTGGAGATGGACTCGCAACGCGCCGGGCGCGTCGTGCCCTACCCGGCAGCTCGCGTCATCAACGGGGTTGGAAGGGTCATCGTCATTCGGAACGGCGAGAGAGTGGTTCGACTTAGGGTCGGGGTCATTTTTCTTCGCCGCGCGGCTATGCCTCTCCGGAGACCTGCGGAGCGACAAGCGCCCCAACCGGGGCCCCGCGGGGCGATGCGCGCCATCTGCGTCCAGCTGGGGATCCGTGTCCCACGCGGACGAAGCTGACCGACCGGGCCTTTGGCGCTAGAGCCCCGCGAGCAACACTCGCGCCTGCTCGGCTTCAAAGACGTCGCCGTAGCTTTCGAAGCGGGCGATCGCGTGCTCGAGCTCGGTGCGCGCCTCGTCCGTGCGGCCGACCGCCGTGAGGACGTGGGCCAGGCCCTTGTGGGCCCGCCCGTGGACGCGCGGGAAGTCGGTCTTGTAGGCGTACTCCATCGCCTCTCGCGCCAGGGTCTCTGCTTCCTCGTGCGCGCCGCGGTCGGCGGCGATCCGCGCGCGCAGCCCGCGGCCGAGGGCGAAGTTGACGACGTCCTCGGCGGCTCCGAGCTCCTCACCTTCGATCGCGCGCCGCTCGGCTTCGTCCACGTCTCCATGCTGATAGAGGGCCTCGCCCAGCCGGACCAGCGCCGTCGAGCGGAAGCTCGTCTCGCCGATCTCCTCCAGGCCTTCGACGCACTTGCGCATCAGGGCAACGCTCTCGGCCGTGCGCCCCTGGAGGAGCATGACCTCGCCCGGCCACTGTTCCATGATCACGAGCAACATCGTCATGCCGAGCCCGGAGGCGATCGCCTCCGCCTGCTCGTGCAGCTCGAGCGACTCCTCGAAGCGTCCTTCGTACGCCATCAGGGTCGCCTCGACAGAGAGGACGATGTAGCTCGCGAGCGGACCGCCCGACTCCTTCAGCGGCGCAAGCCGCGCGCGCACGTCGTCCGTCGACAGCGCGCCGTTCACCAGCGGGCCGAGCAGGTAGAGCGACGCCGAGGCGACGAGCGCGCGGGCGCCAGCTCGCTCCGCGTGCTCGATCGCCTGGTCGATCGACGCGAGCGCCGGGAGCGCGCGGCTCTGCAGCCAGTCGACCCAGAAGAGCAGGAGCTTGGCGCGCGCGAGCCCGAGCTCGTCGCCTGCGGCGGCGAAGACCACGATTGCCTCGTCCGAGACGCGACGCGCCTCGCCGACCACCGAGTCCGGGTCGGTCCTGATCCGGAGCTGCAGGCGCGCCATCGCCCCGTGCATGCGCGCGGTCGGGTCGGGGTGGCGCTCGAGCTCGGCGATCACCTCCGACTGCTCGTCGACCTTCCCCGTCCCTTCGAGCGCGACGACGCGTTCCAGCATGGCGGGGAGCCGGCTCGGGTCATCCGGTGGCAGCAGCGCCAGCGCGCGGCCGAGGAGGTTGTCGGCACCCGGAAAGTCGCTGCGTGCCGCCGCCCTCGCTCCCGCCGCCGCGAGCCGGCGCGCAGCGCGTTGCTCCACGTCGAGGTCGGGACGGCCGAGCTCGCGCCGGTAGCGCCCCGCCTGCTCGAGATGGTGGCCCAGGATCTCGTCGAGCTCGATCAGCTCCTGCCCGTGCGCGGCGAGCCAGGTGGCGAACCGCTCGTGGAGCTCGGCGCGCACCTCCTTCGGCAGCGCCTCGTACGCCGCGTCGCGAATCAGCAGGTGGCGGAACCTGAACGCATGGTCGCCGATGAACATCGAGGTCTCCGGCCGGATCAGCTCCTTCCGGACGAGCCCGACGAGCTCGAGCTCGACGTCCGTGCCGAGCGAGAGCTCCCGCACGGAGCCCCGGTGGAAGACCTGCCCCTCGACGGCGCCGCGCTCGATCACGGAGCGCTCGTCCCGCCCGAGCTGGTCGAGCCGCGCCTGCAGGAGCGCCTGCACGGTCGACGGCACGCGGACGTCGTCGCTCTCGCGCGCGAGCGCCAGCATCTCCTCGATGAACAGCGGGTTCCCGTCGGCCGCCTCGAGGATCCGCGTGCGCGTCTCCGCGCTGAAGACGTCCCCGTGGCTCTCGATCAGCGCGTCGCTCTCGCCGCGTGAGAGCGCCTCGAGGAGCATCGTCGTCGTGTTCAGCTTGCCGCCGCCCCAGCCGGGCCGCCGGTCGAACAGGTCGGGACGCGCGAGGCAGAGCAGGAGGATCGGCGCGCCGCGCGACAGGTCGGCGACGTGGTCGAGCAGGTCGAGGAAGGTCGGCTCGCCCCACTGGATGTCGTCGAACACGACCACGAGCGGGCGCTCGAGCGCGACCTCCTCCAGCTGCGCGCGGACCGCCCAGAAGAGCTCGCTCTGGGATGTCCCGCCGTCCGCGAGCTGGGTGAGCGTCGCGTCGGCCCGCGGCCCGAGCTGCTTCAGGACGGAGACGACGGGCCAGAACGTGATGCCCTCGCCGTAGTCGAGGCAGCGTCC
>JAWVDX010000128.1:0-4558 GCA_033857015.1 Gaiellaceae bacterium | reverse complement strand
CACGTTCCAGGAGGCAGACGTCCAGGCCCCTCTGTCCGAGCTCGAGGGCGAGGGTCAGGCCGACGGGGCCGGCGCCGATGACGCAGACGCCTGCGTCGATGACCTCACCGTCGGGGACGGCACGCGCGTCGGCGAGCATCGGAAGACGCTATACGGCCGGCGGCACGCACGCTTCGGCCTGCGCTTGCGCGGCTCTGGGCCGGGCGGCCAGTAGGCTATGGTTCCGCGCCAGCGCCCCCGCTGGAGCGAGAACTCCGACTTGGCGACAGCAGCCCACTAGATGCTCACGGCCTCCCTCGATCTCGAGGCGTTGGAGAGCGTCCTCGTCGTCGGCTGCCATGCGGACGACATCGAGATCGGCTGCGGCGGGACGCTCCTCTGGCTGACCGAGCAGCGCCCCGACCTGCACGTGACGTGGCTCGTCCTCAGCGCGACCGGCGAGCGCCGGACGGAGGCGCAGGCGAGCGCCGAGGCGTTCCTCGCCGGCTGCACGCAGCGCCCGAGCATCCTGCTGGACGACGACTTCCGCGACGGCTTCTTCCCCTACCTCGGCCCCGCCGTGAAGGAGCGCTTCGAAGCGCTGAAGGAGGACGTCTCGCCCCAGCTCGTGCTGACGCACCGGGGCGACGACCTGCACCAGGATCACCGCCTCGTCGCGGAGCTGACGTGGAACACCTTCCGCGACCACCTCATCCTCGAGTACGAGATCCCGAAGTACGACGGCGACCTCGGCGTGCCGAGCGTCTTCGTCCCGCTGGCGCAGGAGCTCGTCGACCGGAAGGTCGAGCTCCTGCTGCGCCACTTCCCCACCCAGGCCGGCAAGCACTGGTTCACGGAGGACCTGTTCCTCGCGCTCATGCGCCTGCGCGGGATGGAGGCCAACTCGCCGACTCGCTACGCGGAGGCCTTCAGGTGCCGGAAGCTGTCGCTTCGGTGACGCCCGACACCGGCGCCGAGCTCGTCGCGCTCATGCGCGACCTCTATCCCCTTCCCCGCAGCCTCACCGGCGACGGCGTGCGCGCGACGCTGCGCCGCCTCGACGAGATCGTCCCGCTCGAGCTGAGCGAGGTCGCGACGGGGACACCGGTGTTCGACTGGACGGTGCCGAAGGAGTGGAACATCGCCGAGGCCTGGATCGCCGACGCGAGCGGCCGGCGCCTGGTCGACTTTCAGGAGTCCAACCTCCACGTGCTCGGGTACAGCGTCCCCGTGCGCGCGCGTGTGCGCGGCGCCGAGCTGCAGGAGCGGCTGCACTCGCTGCCGGAGCATCCGGACTGGATTCCCGCGCGGACCGCGTACTGGGCTGAGACGTGGGGCTTCTGCGTGACCCAGCGCCAGCGCGACGCGTTCGAGCCGGACGCCGAGTACGAGGTCTGCATCGACTCGCGCCTCGAGGACGGCCACCTCACCTACGCCGAGGCGCTCGTCCCGGGGAGGCTCGAGCAGGAGGTGCTCCTCTCCACCTACGTCTGCCACCCCTCGCTCTGCAACGACAACCTCTCCGGGATCGCGGTGCTCGCGCTCGCGGGCCGGGCGCTTGCCGAGCGCGATCTGCGCTATTCGTACCGGCTCCTGTTCAGCCCGGGCACGGTGGGGCCGCTCAGCTGGCTGTCGCGCAACCAGGAGCGGCTCGAGCGCATCCGCCACGGCGTCGTCGTCTCGTGCGTCGGCGACCCAGGCGTGCTGCGCTACAAGCGCTCGCGCCGTGGCGCGGCGGAGATCGACCGTGTCGCGGCGCACGTCCTGAGCTCGAAGCCGGGCGCGCTCGTCGAGGACTTCGTCCCCTGGGGCGGCGACGAGCGCCAGTTCGGCTCGCCCGGGTTCGACCTGCCCGTCGGGGCGCTGACGCGCACGCCGCACGGGCTTTATCCGGAGTACCACACCTCCGCGGACGACTTCACGCTGGTGACGGCGGAGAGCCTCGCCGACTCGCTCGCGACGCTGCTCGAGATCGTCGACGTCCTCGAGCGGAACGTCGTGTACCGCAGCACGAGCCCGTTCGGCGAGCCCCAACTGGGGCGCCGCGGCCTCTATCGCGAGATCAGCGCCGGGGTCCCACGCGCGGAGGAGACCGCCCAGCGCGCGCTCATGTGGGTGCTCAACCTCGCCGACGGCGCGCACTCGCTGCTCGACATCGCCGAGCGCTCCGAGCTTCCCTTCGACCTCGTCGCCGAGGCGGCGCAGAAGCTCCGGGACGCCGACCTGCTCGAGGAGGTCGCCGCGTGAAGCTCCTCGTCACCGGCCACCACGGCTACATCGGGTCGGTCGTCGCGCCCCTGCTCGTCGAGGCGGGGCACGAGGTGGTCGGGCTTGACACGTTCTACTACCGCGACTGCGACCTCTGGCAGGTCGACTTCCCGTTCGAGGAGCGCACCAAGGACATCCGCGACGTCGAGGCGGACGACCTCCGCGGGTTCGATGCCGTCGTCCACCTCGCCGCGCTCTCGAACGACCCGGTCGGCGACGTGAACACCCGCTGGACGGAGGAGATCAACCTCGGCGGGACGCTGGGGCTCGCCCGCGCGGCGAAGAGCGCCGGTGTGGAGCGCTTCGTCTTCGCCTCCTCCTGCAGCATGTACGGAGCCGCCGAGGGCGACGTGGCGCTCGACGAGGGCGCCCCCCTGCGGCCGCTGACCGCCTACGCCGAGTCGAAGGTCAAGGCGGAGGCAGGTCTCGCCGAGCTCGCCGGCGACGGCTTCTCGCCCGTCTACATGCGCAACGCGACGGCCTACGGCGCCTCGCCGCGCCTCCGCCTCGACATCGTGCTCAACAACCTCGTCGGCTGGGCCTTCACGACCGGGAAGATCAAGCTGCTGAGCGACGGCACCTCGTGGCGCCCGATCGTCCACGTGCAGGACATCGGACGGTCGATCGCCGGAGCGCTCGCCGCACCCCGCGAGCTGGTGCACGACACCGCCTTCAACGTCGGCGCGGCGAGCGAGAACTACCGGATCCGCGAGCTGGCGGAGCTCGTCCGCGAGGTGCTGCCCGAGTGCGAGGTGGAGATCGCCAACGCCTCCTACTCCGACCCGCGGAGCTACCGCGTCGACTTCGGCCGCTTCGAGCGCGCCTTCCCCGAGCACCAGCCACGATGGACGGCCCGGGCGGGAGCGGAGGAGCTCGCGCGCGCGTACGAGGAGAGCCGGCTCACCCCCGAGGAGTTCGACGGCCACCGGTACACGCGGCTCAAGCAGATCCGCCGCCTGCTCGACGCCGGCCTCCTCGACGACGACCTGCGCTGGCGATGATCTTCACCGAGCTGAGGCTTCCGGGCGCGTTCACGATCGACATCGAGCCCCTGAGCGACGAGCGGGGCTTCTTCGCCCGCACCTGGTCCGCGGACGAGCTCCAGACGCACGGGCTGTCCACGGTCGTGGCGCAGGCCAGCATCGCGTTCAACACGCACCGGGACACGCTGCGCGGGCTCCATTACCAGGAGGCCCCGCACGCCGAGGTGAAGCTCGTCCGCTGCTCGCGGGGCGCGCTCTACGACGTCATCGTCGACATCCGGCCGGGCTCCGCGACCTTCGGCGAGTGGGTCGGCGTCGAGCTGACCGCGGAGAACCGGCGGACGCTCTACGTCCCCGAGGGCTTCGCGCACGGCTACCAGACCCTGGCCGACGACACGGAGGTCTGGTACCAGATGTCGACCGCCTACGCTCCCGGCGCCGCCCGCGGCATCCGCTTCGACGACCCGCGCCTCGCGATCGACTGGCCGCCCGCGACCGGGCGGATCGTCTCCGAGCGCGATCGCGGCTGGCCTACGCTGCAGGCGTAGCTGCACGGGCCTGTTAGCGTGATCCCGTGGGATATGCCGAGTGGCACGGGGAGCCCGGGTACTTCCGCGACGTGACGGGTCACTTCCGCGCGGATGCTGCGGTGCTCGACGTCGGCTGCGGAACGGCCTGGCTCGCCGACCACTTCCCGAACTACACCGGCATCGACGGCTCCCCCGAGATGGTGGCGGCCGCCCGCAAGGCCGGGCACGAGGTCATCGAGGCGAACGTCGGCGAGGGGCTCCCGTTCGAGGACGGCCGCTTCGACGGGGTGATCCTGAAGGATCTGCTCGAGCACCTCGAGGATCCGATGCGCGTCGCGCGCGAAGCGCTCCGCGTGCTCAAGCCCGGCGGGACGGTCTTCGCCTCCGCGCCGGACGCTCAGCGTTGGGTCTGGGACGATTACACGCACCGGCGCCCGTTCACGCGCCGGAGCTTCCGGCTCCTCTTCGAGGACGCCGGCTTCGAGGTCGAGCAGCTCGGCTACGAGTCGGTCATCAAGGGAAGCGAGGCGATCTCCAGTCTGGCCGGCAGGCACCGCCGCCCGTTTCCCTTGCGCGGGCTGGCTCACGTCCCGTTCCTGCGGCGGAACGTCTGGCTGTTAGCGCGCCGGCCCTGAGCGCAGCGCCGCCGCGTACACCTGGCGGGTCTGCTCGGCCATCGCGCGCCACGAGAACTGGGCCACGCGTGCCGTCCCGAGCTCGACGAGGCGGCTCCGCGCGTCTGCGTCCGACGCGAGCTCGCGCAGCCCGCCGGCGATCGCAGCGGTGTCGGCGGGATCG
>JAWVDX010000127.1:0-2999 GCA_033857015.1 Gaiellaceae bacterium | reverse complement strand
TAGGCGTCCCGGTGCGACTGCTCGAGCTCGAGCTTGTTGCACAGGTAGGTCGCGTCCTGGGTCAGCACGCAGTAGCGGAAGAGGTTGAAGACGGCGCTGTACTCGCGCTTCAGCTGCAGCTCGAGGTCGGCCTCGAAGTCGTCCAGGTCATCCAGGTGGGACATCAGCCGCAGTGTAGTCGCCGCATGATGAGCTGAATCGGGCCACGTCCAGGGATCTCCAGATCCGCGTCGAGCTCGGCGAGGGGCTCGAGCGCGAAGCAGCGGACATGGAGGCGAGGGTGCGGCAGCGTCAGCCCGGGGAGCTTCAGCTCGACCTGGTCGTAGAGCAGGAGATCGAGGTCGATCGTGCGCGGCCCGTTCGCGAGCCCGGACCGCGTGCGGCCCAGCTCCTGCTCGATCTCGAGCAGCCGGTCGAGCAGGGCGCGCGCGGAGAGCTCCGTGTCGATCGCAGCGGCGCCGTTCAGGAAGCGCGGCTGGTCGACGAAGCCGACCGGCTCGGTCTCGCGCAAGGTCGAGAGCGCCACGAGGGTGACCTGCTGCGTCTGCGAGAGCAGCTCCACCGCGCGATGGATCGTCGCCTGCGGATTGCCGATGTTGGCGCCGAGGCCGACGTAGGCGCGGCTCATCTGCGCCGCTCCACCGTGGCGGCCGTCCAGGCGACGGGTGGGTCGAGCTTCACCTCGGGCTTGCGGACACGGACGCTGACGCGCTCGACCGGGAAGCGCGCGAGGACCGCGTCGGCGACCGCCGCCGCCAGCGCCTCGATCAGGTTGAAGCGCTGCCCGTCGGAGAGCTCGCGGACGAGCGCGGCGACCTCGACGTAGTTGACCGCGTCCTCGATCCGATCGGAGAGCGCCGCGTCGTCGACGTCGAGCGCCAGGTCGAAGAGGAACGTCTGCCCGTCGCGCTGCTCGTCCTCGTTCACGCCGTGGTAGCCGTGCAGCGCCAGCTCGTGGAGCTCGACCGTGATCATGCGACCGCCGCAGCCACCGTGAGCGCCTCGACGTGCTCGCGGACGTCGTGCACGCGGAAGAGCCAGGCGCCGCGCTCGAACGCGGCCACCGCGGCGCCGAGGCTGGCAGCCGTCGTCCCGGTCGTCGCCTCCGGGTCGCCCAAGATTCGGCCGAGGGCCCGCTTGCGCGAGATGCCGACCAGCAGCGGGCGACCGAGTCGCGCCAGCTCCGGCAGGCCCCGGAGCAGCGCCAGGTTGTGCTCCACCGTCTTGCCGAAGCCGAAGCCGGGGTCGAGGCAGATCCGCTCCTCCGCGATGCCCGCGGCGACGGCGAAGGCGAGGCGCTCCTCGAGGAACGCCGCCACCTCGGAGACGACGTCCTCGTAGCGCGGGTCGGCCTGCATCGTCCGCGGCTCCCCGTGCATGTGCATCAGGCAGAGGAACGCCTCCGACCCGGCCACGACGCCGGCGAGCTCCGGGTCGCCGCGCAGCGCCGTCACGTCGTTGACGAGCAGCGCGCCGAGGGCGAGCGCCCGTCGAGCCACCTCGGCCTTCGCCGTGTCGATCGAGACGGGGACGCCGTCGAGCTGCTCGAGCACAGGAACGACGCGGCGCAGCTCCTCGTCGAGGCTCACCGGCTCCGCACCGGGGCGGGTCGACTCGCCGCCGACGTCCACAAGCGCCGCGCCTGCCGCGACCTGCGCCCGAGCGCGGGCCACCGCTGCGTCCGGGGCAAACGCCTCGCCGCCGTCGGAGAAGCTGTCGGGCGTCACGTTGACGATCCCGACGACGGTCGGGCGCGGAAAGCGCTCTTCCAGAGACAACATCCTCAGATCGTAGAGTGCGCCGGTGGAGCTCGACGAACGCCCTCCGTCCTCGACCATCCCCGTCGCCGCAGCGGCCACTCCCGGCGGACGGCTCGTCGCGAACGCGCTCTACCGAACCGCGTCCGACGTCGCCTCGAAGCTCGCCCTCGCGGTGCTCTACATCGTCATGGCCCGCGAGCTAGGGACGCGCGGCTTCGGGGTCTTCTCCTTCGCCTTCTCGCTCGGCGTGCTGGTCACGACGCTCGCCAACTTCGGCGAGGACAAGGTGCTCGTACGCGCGATCGTCCGCGACCCGCGCGCACTCGGGCGCACCTTCGCGGACACGGTCGCGCTGCAGGCGGCGATCGGCCTCGGCGCACTCGCCCTCACGGAGGCCTTCCTCCCGCTGACGGGCGTCGCGGAGAAGACCCGCCTCGTGGTCGCGCTGCTCGGCCTCGCGATCGTCCTCGACGTGCTGACCTCGACCCACCTCGCGATCTTCCAGGCGCGCGAGCGGATGGCGCTCATCCCCGCGGTGATCGTCCCGCAGCGGCTCGCGGTCGCCGTCGCGGGGACGTACGCGCTCTATCGCGGCGTCGGCGTCGTCGGCGTGGCGGGGATCTACCTCGCCGGGTCGCTCCTCGCGCTGCCACTCGCGATCGCCGTGCTGCGCCGCGAGGTGGCCCGCCCGCCCTTTCGGATCTCGCTCCGGCGCTGGCCGCCGCTTCTCGTCGCAGCGCTGCCGATCGGCGTGGCGAGCGCGTTCGCGACGATCCTCTTCCGGATCGACCTCGTGATGCTGCGCGCGTACCGTTCCGCCGACGTCGTGGGCGCCTATGCCGGGGCGTACCGCCTGTTCGAGATGACGCTCTTCCTCAGCGCGGGCGTCGGCGCGTCGGCGCTGCCGGCCTTCTCGCGGATGAAGGCGGATCAGCTGCCGGAGCTACGCGGGCTGCTGCGCAAGACGCTGCTCCTCGTCTGCATCCCGAGCGTGCCGCTCGCGATCGTGGCGGCGGCGATCCCGGGCGAGCTCCTCCACCTGGCCTACGGTGGCGGGTATGGGACGGCAGCGTCCGCGTTGCGCCTGCTGGCGCCGGCGATCGTGCTCTACCCGATCTCGTTCATGTGCGGCTACATGCTCGTGGCGCAGGGCCAGGTGCGGGCCCTCGTCACGGTCTACGGGCTCGTGGCGGCGGAGAACGTGGCTGCAAACATGGTGCTGATCCCGTGGCTCTCGCT
>JAWVDX010000126.1:0-4274 GCA_033857015.1 Gaiellaceae bacterium | reverse complement strand
GTTGTGCAGCTTCGCACTCAGCGCGTCAGGCTCGACCCCGAGCGCGCGGGCGAGCTCGCCGCGGACGTCGCGTACCTTCGAGGCGTTCGCCAGCCGCTCCCGGACGTAGCTCGGGGAGATCCCGCCGCGCAGCGTCCGGCGCAGCTTCGCGCCGAGGTTCGCCCGCGGGTCGCGCCCGATCGCGACGTGGTCGAGCTGCTCCGGCGCGAGGCCGGCGTCGGCGAGGCACCACGCAGCGGCAAGCGCCGGGAAGCCGGCGCAGTGCTTGATGCGGTTGAAACGCTCCTCCTCGGCAGCGGCAACCAGCTCTCCGTCGATCACAAGGGCCGCTGCCGCGTCGCCATGGAAGGCGTTGAGCCCCAGGATCGCGGTCACCGGTGCAATGCTAGTTGCCTGCACGCGCCGAGGCCGCGAGAACGGCGCCTCCGTAACAGTTCACGTACACCCGGCGCCTAAGATGGCGGCGTGACTCGCAACCGTCCCGCAGCCGCTTGACCACAGTGGACCCACAGATCGAGGTGCTCGACCTCGGCGCGAGCCGCCTCTTCCGCGTCAAGCCCGGCCGCCCGAGCTTCGCGGCGGAGGTCGCCGAGGTCTGGGCCTACCGCGAGCTGCTGTTCTTCCTCGTCTGGCGCGACGTCAAGCTGCGTTACAAGCAAACCGTCCTTGGTGCGCTCTGGGCCATCCTCCAGCCCTTCGTCGCGATGGTGATCTTCACGATCATCTTCCATCGCTTCGCGGGCATCAAGGCGGAGTACCACGTTCCGTACCCGCTCTTCGCCTTCGCGGGGATGCTGCCCTGGCTCTACTTCGCCTCTTGCCTGACGCAGAGCAGCACGAGCATCGTCGGCAACTCGGCGCTCGTGACGAAGGTCTTCTTCCCGCGCCTCATCATCCCGCTCGCCTCCGTCGTCGGGCCGCTGATCGACTTCTTCCTCGCCTTCGTCGTGCTCGTAGGGATGTTCCTCTGGTACGGGCGCATCCCGCACTGGCATGTGATCGTGACGCCCTTCTTCCTCGCGCTCGCGTTGCTGACGGCGCTCGGCGTCGGGCTCTGGCTCTCCGCGCTCAACGTGCGCTATCGCGACGTCCCGTACGTGATCCCGTTCCTGACGCAGATCTGGTTCTTCGCCACCCCGGTCGTCTACGGGCTGGAGTCGGTGCCGCTGAAGTGGCGCTCGATCATGGCGCTCAACCCGATGACCGGCGTGATCGACGGGTTCCGCTGGGCGGTGCTGGGTCGAGGCGTTCCCCACTACCACGTGTTCGCGATCAGCGCGGTCGTCTCGATCCTCATTACGATTAGCGGGCTCTGGTACTTCAAGCGCGTCGAACGGCACTTCGCGGACGTGATCTGAGTGTTCGCGATCCATGCCGAGAAGCTCTCTAAGGAGTACCGCATCGGTCAGCTCGCGGGCGGCTACGACACGCTGCGGGAGAGCATCAACCGCGGCGTCAGCCGGCTCACCCACCGGGCGCCCGCAGTGTCGGGCGAGACGGTATGGGCGCTCAAGGACGTGTCCTTCGAGGTGGAGCAGGGCGAGGTGCTCGGCCTCATCGGGCGCAACGGCGCCGGCAAGACGACGCTCATGCGCCTGCTCGGTCGGATCACGGAGCCGACGTCGGGCTACGCCGACATCCGCGGTCGCGTCGGCAGTCTGCTCGAGGTCGGCACCGGCTTCCATCCGGAGCTGACGGGCCGCGAGAACATCTTCCTGAATGCTGCGATCCTGGGGATGCGTCGCTCAGACGTGACGCGCCGCTTCGACGACATCGTCGAGTTCGCCGAGGTGCAGAAGTTCCTCGACACCCCGGTGAAGCGGTACTCGAGCGGGATGTACGTGCGCCTCGCCTTCTCGGTCGCCGCGCACCTCGAGCCGGAGATCCTCCTTGTCGACGAGGTGCTCGCCGTCGGCGACGCGGAGTTCCAGAAGCGCTGCCTCGGACGGATGGAGAGCCTCGGCCGCTCGGGGCGCACCGTCATCTTCATCTCGCACAACATGCCGCTCGTCGCGCGGCTCTGCTCGCGCCTCGTTCTCCTCGAAGGCGGCGAGCTCATCGCCGACGGGCCCACCGAGGAGGTCATCGGCCGCTACCTCGTGTCCCAGAGCGGGAGCTCCGCCGTGCGCACCTGGACGGCGGAGGACGCCCCGGGGACGGATTCGGTGCGCCTCCGCGCTGCCCGTGTCGTCGGCGAGACCGAGGCGACGACCGAGGTCGTGGACGTCAGCGAGACCGCGGGCATCGAGATCGAATTCGAGGTCCTGCGCGAAGGGCCGGAGTTCGTGCCGTGGATCGATCTCTACAACGAAGCGGGGACGCTCGTGTTCAGCGCGCTCGACAACGATGCCGCCTGGCGCGAGCCGCGCCGACCTGGGCGCTACGCGACCACGGCCTGGATCCCGCCTCACCTCTTGAACGAGGGCTCGATCGTGGTCTCGCTCTCGCTCAAGACATTCGCACCGGGACGCAAGCCGATACGGCAGGCCGAGTTTGACTCGGCACTCGCGTTCCAGGTTGTGGATCGCGGCGAGGCCGGCTCGTCGTCGCGCGGCGACTTCGCCGGCCGGATGGCGGGCACGGTGCGACCGCTGCTGCGGTGGACGACACGCACCGAGGCCGCGGATGGCCTTCTCGTACGCCACGACCGAGGATGACCGCCGGATGACGCGCGGCGGACGCTCCTCGCTGAGAGTCGGGTGGGTCGCGTCACAGGTGCGGGCACCCGGGGAGGCGACGTTCAAGGCGCTGCCTGCGAACGTGGCAATGCGCGTGGCGAACGTCGGGCGCTGGATCAACCGCGCTCGAGCAGACGTCCGCAACGAGATGTACGACCCGTCCGCCCGCTACGACGTGGTCGTCTTCTTCAAGGCTATGGACGAGTCCTGCCAACGAGAGGCGCAGCGGATCCGCGCGGCCGGCGGGCGAGTCGTCTTCGACGCCAACGTCAACTACTACGAGATCTGGGGCGAGTACGACGTCCCCGGCACCGAGCCCACGCCGGCGCAGCGCCAGGACGCGCAGGCGATGACGCGGCTCGCAGACCTCATCGTCGCCGATTCGTCGTATCTGCTCGAGATCGTGGCGAAGCTGAATCCGCGCGCCGCCTGGGTGCCGGACAATGTCGACGTCGCCCGCTTCCGCCCTCCCCGCCGACGGCGCCGGCGGCCACGGCTCCGCCTCGTCTGGTCGGGCATGGCGCCGAAGGCGAAGCCGCTCGTCGCGCTCGCAGGCGTGCTCGGGCGGGTTCGCGGGCTCGAGCTGCTCGTCGTCTCGAACGAGCCTCCGGACGGGCTCGAGGCCCTGCGCGCCGCGCTTCCGTGCCGGTTCGAGCGCTTCGCGCTGGGCCGCTACGCGAAGCTGCTGCGTGGGAGCGATGTCATCGTGTCGCCGAAGAACCTCGTGAACGGCTACGAGCTCGGGCACACGGAGTGGAAGATCACGCTCGGAATGGCCTGCGGCCTGCCTGCGCTCGCTAGCCCGCAACGCTCCTACGTCGAGGCGATCGGCGCCGCCGGCGGGGGGATCGTCTGCACGGAGCCGGCCGACTGGGTGGCGGCGCTCGAGCGGCTCCGCGACGACCGCGAGCTGCGGCGCGACATGGGCGAGCGGGCCGTGCGCACCGTGCGCGAGCGCTACTCGACACCGGTCATAGCGTCGCAATACCTCGAGCTCCTGGAGAGCCTGCGGTGATCGGCGGAAGGCGCTTACGCGGCAACGACGTCGTGATCCTGCATCGCTTTCGCAAGCCGCCTTACGGCGGGGCGAACCAGTTCCTGCTCGCGCTGGTCGGCGAACTTCGCCGGCGCGGGCTACGGGTCGGCAGCGATCGCGTGTCGAAGCGGACGCGGGCCTGTCTCCTCCACGCCTTCCTCGTCGACGTGGATCGAGTGCGGGCGATGCTACCCGGCGGCTGCCGTGTCGTGCATCGCGTGGACGGGCCGGTCGCCGGCTACCGCGGGTTCGACGACGGCAGCGACGCGCACGTCGCTGCCGTCAATCGCCAGCTCGCGCACGCGACGGTGCTGCAATCGGCGTTCAGTCTGGATGCGAGTCGTGCCGCAGGGCTGGACTTCGTCGACCCTCACGTGATCTGGAACGCGCCGGACCCGCGGCTCTTCCACCGGCCGCCCGTTCGCCGGCGGCCGGTCAGCGCGCCGCTCCGCGTCATCGTTACGAGTTGGTCGGACAACGCAAACAAGGGAGCCGACACGCTGGAGTGGCTCGATGCGCACCTCGACCCGCGCCTTGCGGAGATCACCTTCGTCGGGCGG
>JAWVDX010000125.1:0-5003 GCA_033857015.1 Gaiellaceae bacterium | reverse complement strand
GAGCTCGTCACCGTCCCGTACAAGTGGTATCCGGCCGAGAAGGCGCTGACCCATGCGTTCACGTGGCGCCTGCTCGACCTGACCGAGTCGGACGGTGTCCCGATCGACCTCGTCATCGCGACCAAGTTCCCGAGCTACTGCGTCCGCCACCCGAACAAGGTGGTGTGGCTCCTGCACCAGTTCCGGCAGGCGTACGACCTCGATCGCGGGCCGCTCGGGCAGTTCTCCGAGGCGCCGGAGGAGCGCGCCGCGCGGCGTGCCGTCCACGCGCTCGACCGCACCGTGCTCAGCGAGGCGAGGCGGCTCTTCGCGACGTCGAGCAACGTCGCGGGCCGGCTGCGCGACGGGACGGGGCTTGAGGCCGAGGTGATGCCGCATCCGCCGCAGGAGCTGGCCTACCGGAACGACGGCTACGGGGACTTCCTCCTCTCGGTGGGCCGGCTCGACCGGGCCAAGCGGGTCGACATGCTCATCGAGGCGGTCGCGAAGGACGAGCGGCTGCGCGCCGTCATCGCCGGGGACGGGCCCGATCGGGAGCGGCTCGAGAGCCTCTCCGGCAAGCTCGGCCTCAACGGACGCGTCGAGTTCGCCGGCCGCGTCAGCGAGGAGCGCCTCGCAGAGCTGTACGGCTCCTGCCTGGGCGTCTACTACGCGCCCGTCGACGAGGACTTCGGGATGGTGCCGTACGAGTCGTTCCTGGCCGAGAAGCCGGTCGTCACGACCGTCGACGCGGGCGGGCCGCTGGACATCGTGCGCGACGGCGAGACCGGGCTCGTCTGCACGCCGGACGCCACCGCCATCGCGGTCGCCTGCCGCTACCTGGTGGAGCACCGTCCACAGCTGGCCGAATGGGGCAAGGCTGGAAAGGCGTTAGCCGAACGGGTTACGTGGGACGACACGATCGCGCGGCTGACCCAGTGACCCATTCGGCGACATCCTCCGGCCTCTGGCGCGCGATCACGCTGCGCGATGCCGCGTCCTCAGTCGCACCCGGGCTGCCGAGCCCGGGCACTCCCTGCGTCCTTGCCTCGCTTGGTGCTCGCACCCCAGAGACTCGGAAATGTCACCGAACGGATCACTCGTGAAGGTCGCCTACTACTCGCCGCTCCCGCCGGAGACCTCCGGGGTTGCGGACTACTCGGCGCTGCTCCTGCCCGCGCTGGAGGGGCGGATCCAGGTCGAGCTCGTCGCGAAGGGCAAGAAGCCGCCGCGCGATGCGGATCTCGCGCTTTACCACGTCGGCAACGACCCGGACGCGCACGGCTGGATCGTCGACGCGCTGCGCAAGCGCCCCGGCCTCGTCGTCCTCCACGAGCTCGTGCTGCACCACCTGATCGCCGGCATCACGATCGGGCGCCGCGACGGGCACGGCTATCTCGACGCCATGGAGCGCGACTTCGGGCTCGCCGGGCGGCTGCTCGCACACGGCGTGCTGGAGAATCGCGTGCCGTACCTCTGGGAGGTGCGCCCGCAGGACTTCCCGCTCTGCGGCGAGGTGCTCGACCTGGCGCAGGCGGGGCTGATCGTGCACTCGCGCTACATGGAGGAGAAGGTGCGCGAGCGCGGCTACGCCGGCCGGATCTGGAGGATCCCCCACCCTGCCTGGCCGGGGCATGTCCCGGGGACAGGCCCGGGCCTGTCCCCGGGGTTTGAGGGCGATCCGCTCATCGGCTGTTTCGGACATGTCAATGCGAGCAAGCGGGTGCCGCAGCTCGTCCGGGCCTTCGCACGGCTCCTGGAGCGGCATCCGGGGGCGCGGCTGCTCCTCGTCGGCTCGGCCGCGCCAGGGTTCGAGCTGGCCCTTCGGGACGTGCCTGAAGAGGCGATCATCCGAGAGGAGTACGTCCCGGAGGATCGGCTGTGGGCCCTTATGGACAGGTGTGACGTGCTCGTGAACCTGCGCCACCCGACGATGGGCGAGACGTCA
Source organism: Gaiellaceae bacterium (assembly GCA_033857015.1). Taxonomy (GTDB): domain Bacteria; phylum Actinomycetota; class Thermoleophilia; order Gaiellales; family Gaiellaceae; genus JAWVDX01. Next base: position 3,076 of record JAWVDX010000125.1, on the reverse strand, counting down.
GGATCGGTGATCCGCGCGCTCTCGCTCGGCAAGCCGGTGGTCGTCAGCGACGTGGGCTGGTTCTCCGAGCTGCCGGACGCGGCGGCGTTCAAGGTGCCCGCGGACGAGCACGAAGAGGAGGTGCTGACCGCGACCCTCGAGACGCTCGCCGACCCCGCGGTGCGGGCCAAGGCCGGCGCGGCGGCGCGCGCGCACGCCGAGACGGAGCACGCGCTCGACCGGGTCGCCGAGCTCTACACGGCGGCGATGGAGCAGGCCGCCGGGGGCGCCGCGGTGCAGGACGCGATCGCCCGCGAGGTCGCCGGGGCCGCCGCCGAGGTGGGGATCGCGGCCGGCTCCCCCGAGGCGGCCGAGCTGGCCCAGGCGCTGCGCGAATCGGGCCTTGGCAGCTAGCGACCTCCGCGCCCGGCTGGCGGCGCTCCCCGGCTGGGTGTGGGTCGGCGCGCTGGTCTTCGTCTCGACGTTGCTCCGCATGGTGCTGGCGCGGCGCGCCGTGGCGCCCTGGATCATGCCTGACGAGATCGTCTACTCCGACCTCGCGCGCAGCTTCGCCGCCACCGGCGAGTTCGCCCGCCGGGGCCACGCGACCTCCGCGTACGGCTTCGTCTACCCGCTCCTGATAAGCCCTGCGTACTTCGTCTTCGACGCGGTCCCGCGTGCCTACGCAGCGGTCAAGGGGATCAACGCCGGCCTGATGTCGCTCGCGGCGGTGCCGGTGTACCTGCTCGCGCGGCGGGTCGTCTCGGTGCGCGGGGCGCTCATCGCCACGGTGCTGACCCTGGCCCTTCCGGCCATGGGCTACACGGCCACGATCATGACCGAGAACGCCTTCCTGCCGCTCTTCTGCGCGACGGCGCTCGCGCTCGTGCGCGCGCTCGAGCGGCCGACGCTGGCGCGGCAGGGGCTCGTGCTGGGCCTCGTCGTGGTGGATCTCCTCACGCGCGCCCAGGCGGTGGCGTTCCTGCCCGCGGTGGTCGTGGCGCCGCTCCTCTACGCGGCGTTCGCCGGGCATGCGGCGCAGCTGCGGCGGTACCTGCCGCTCGCCGTGGTGCTCGTCGGCGGGGCGCTCCTGGCGGTGCTGGCGGAGGTCGTGCGCGGAAACTCGCCCTTCGCGCTGCTCGGCGCCTACGCGGTGACGGGGCACACGCATTACGACCCGGTCGCCGTCGGCAAGGGGATCGTCTACCACCTCGCGCTGATCGATCTCGGGCTCGCGCTCGTCCCGCTCTTCGCACTCGTCCTGCTCGTCGCGCGGGCGCGGCGGCTCGACCTGCCGGTGCAGGCGTTCCTCGCGACGACGCTCTCGCTCTCGGCGTTCCTGCTCGTCGAGGTCGCGGCGTTCGCAGTCACCCAGTCGGGCGGGCGGATCGAGGAGCGCAACCTCTTCTACGTCGAGCCGCTGCTCCTCGTGGCGCTTGTCGCCTGGATCGAGCGGGGCATGCCGCGCCCGCGCCGCGTCGCGGTGCCCGCGGCGCTCGTGCTGGGGGCGCTGCCGGCGCTGATCCCGTTCCGGTCGCTCCTGGGCGTGAACACCGAGTCGGACACGCACACGCTCGTGGTCTGGTGGTACCTGCAGCACTCGCTGTTCGCGCTCGACCGCACCTGGGTCGTCGTCCTCGTGTGCGGGCTCGCGGTCGCGGCGCTCGTGCTCTGGCTGCCGCGCCGCTACGCGCTCGTGCTGCCAATGCTCCTCGCGCTCGAGCTGATGCTCTCGTTCAAGGTGGTCGAGGGCTGGATGCCGTGGGGGACGCGCGGGGCCTCGATCGGGGCGCTGTACCAGGGGATCACCGCGGATCATCCGGACTGGATCGATCGCAAGGTCGGCACCGATGCGCGCGTCACGCTCATCTGGAACGGGACGGGCCCGGTGTTCAAGGTCTGGGAGACCGAGTTCTTCAATCGCTCGGTGAAGGAGATCGCCGACCTTGGCGTTGGGCCGACACCCGCCGGGCAGTTCGAGACGCCGGTGCATGTCGATTCGCGAGGCTGGCTCCGGACCGGCACCGGCAAGCTCCATGCCCAATACGTGCTCGCCGACCTCTCGAATTGGCTCCGCGGCGAGCCGATCGAGGTCGACCTTCCGCACCAGGTCGGCCTGTACCGAACGAGCGGACCGGTTCGTGTCGCGTTCGCGAAGACAGGGGTGGACGAAGACGGATGGATGAGGCAGTCCTCGACGATGACGATCTTCGGCTGCCGGCCGGGGCGGTTCCTCTTCTTGCGGTTGACCAGCGATCCGAAGCTGTTCCACGAACGTCAAGTCGTGACGGCAACACAGAACGGCCGCCCCGTCGGCAGATTCGTCGTAGACCCGAAGCGCGAGATTGACCCGCATTTCGGGCCTGGGTGGTCGCTCTCGACACATCCGCGGGCTGGCGTGTGCCGCTTCTCGTTTCGGGTGAGCCCGACCGCGGTGCCCGCGGACGCGATCCCGGGGAGCACGGACCAGCGCAGGCTTGGCGTCCGTGTCCTCCGGGCGGATCCGCACGTATGAGGATCGTCTGGGACGTCAGCTCGCTGTCGCACGCGCGGACGGGCGTCGGCAACTACGTGCGCGGCACGCTCGCGGGGCTCGTGGAGGCGGCGGGGGCCGAGCACGAGGTGGTCGCGTTCGCGCCGCTGTCGAAGCGCGGCCGGCCGCTCGTCGAGGCGGCGCTGGCGGGGATCCCGCTCGAGCGCGATCTCCGCGAGCTGCCCTTCGCGCACGCGTGGCGCCAGACCTGGAGCCGGCTCAAGTGGCCGCCGGTCGAGCGCTTCGCCGGAGCGCTGGACGTGTTCCACTTCTCGGACTGGATGTTCCCGCCCCAGCGCGGCGGTCTGCGCGCGACGACGGTGCACGACCTCGTGCCGCTGCGCTTTCCCGAGTGGACGCACCGGCGCACGCGGCGCATGCACGCCGCGAAGTACCGGAACATGGCCCGCACGTGCGGGCTCGTCGTCTGCAACTCGCGGTTCACCGCCGGGGAGGTGCACGAGCTCCTGGGCGTGCCGGAGGAGCGGCTGAGAGTCGCGCATCCCGCGCCGGAGCCGGTGTTCTCCCCCGGAGGGGACGTGGCCCGGCTGGACGGGCCGTACG
>JAWVDX010000124.1:0-3256 GCA_033857015.1 Gaiellaceae bacterium | reverse complement strand
ATGCGCGCCGAGGCCGCGTCGGCCGGAGGCGGTGTGGTCGCGCTCACCTGGTACGCGGTCGGGATCGGCTCGATCGAGGCCGCGGGCACCGCCTGCGGAGCGCTGCTGCTCACAGGCTCGGGACGGGTGCTGACGGGCACCACGCTCTGGGTGGTCGTCGGGCTGTATGCCGCCAGCCTGGTGCCGACGCTGCTCGTCGCGCGCTACGCGTTGCGGCCGCGGGCGGCGCGCGCGCGGGCGCTGCTCGCACCGGTGCGCCGGCTCGCGCGGCCGCTCGCCGGCGGCTTCGGCGTGATGCTCGTCGGCTCCGGTCTGACGCTCCTCGCGGTTCCGCTCGCGGCGACCCTGTACGGGCCCATCGCGGTGGCTGCATCCGCGGGGGCGTTCGCTGCGGGCGCGCTGCTTGCGCCCTTCTCCGCCGGTGCGCTCGAGCGGGCCCGGGCGCACGATGCCGTGCTCTGGCCGGTGCTCGGCGCGGTGATGGTGGCAGGCTGGTTCGCCGCTCCCGTCTTCCTCGGTGGCCTGCTTGCGGCGCAATTCCTCTCGGGCTACGGGCTCACGGCCTTCGAGGGTGCGATGGACGCACGGGTCGCCGCCGTGGCCGAGGACGGCGCCGTGGCCTCGAATCTGGCCTATGCGAGCGCCAGCCGTGCGCTCGGCAGCTCCGCCGCCGTGTCGCTGACGCCGCTGTTTGTCGCGGCCTCGGCGATCGGGTGGATCGGGACCGGCGAGACGATCCTGCTCATCGGTGCAGCCGGCGTCGCGCTGCTCGCTCGCTCCGGCCGCCTCGCCCGCGCGCCGTCCACGGCGTAGGGGGCTCAGCGCTTCTCGAGCGCGAGCAGCCGGCGCTTGTACGCGACCCCGAGGCTGCCATAGCCGCCGATGCCGTTTGCGGCGACGACGCGGTGGCACGGGACGACGATCGCGAAGCGGTTGCTCGCGCAGAGCGTCCCTGCCGCGCGCGCGGCGCGCGGGCGACCGGCCAGCGCCGCGAGCTCGCCGTAGCTCACCGTCTCGCCCGCCTGGACACCGCGCAGCGCGTCCACGAGCTGCCGCTCGAACGGCGTGCACCACTCGAGGTCGAGCTCGACGTCGGCGAAGTCGTCCCGCGCCCCGGCGAACCAGGCCCGGAGGCGCCGCGCGAGCTCGTGGTCGCTCTCCTCCCCCTCGCGGCCGGGCACCGGATGCTCGATCCCGACGACCAGCCCGCCGGCGAGCCAGACCTCGCCGGCGCCCCAGCCCGGGACGACGTACGACAGCAGCGTCGCGCGCACGCCGGGACTCTACGCGGCACTACAGTCTCGGCCATGCCACCCGAAGAGCTGCGCGGCGACCGGGTGCTCCTGCGCCCGGCGGTGGAGGACGATGCCCCGGCCCTGGCGGCCATCCTGGCCGAGCCCGCCGTGGCGCCGTGGTGGCCGGACTACGACCTCGAGCGCGTGCGCAAGGATCTCGACGGCGAGCAGGTAATCGTCGTCGACGGCGCCGTCGCGGGCTGGCTCTTCACCACCGAGGAGGAGGATCCTCAATTCCCGTGCGTCTCGTTCGACATCGCGCTCGGGACGGCGTTCCAGGGGCACGGCTACGGCAGCGAGGCGTTGCGTGTGGCGATCCGCCACCAGATCGAGCGCGGCCACGAGCGTTTCGCCATCGACCCCGCGGCCGACAACGAGCGCGCGATCCGCGCCTACGAGGCGGTCGGCTTCAAGCGGGTCGGGATCCTGCGCCGGTACGAGCGCGTGGCCGACGGCGTCTTTCGCGACGGGCTCCTCATGGACATGCTCGCCGAAGAGCTCCGGGAGCGCGGCTCTGAAGGCTGATCTCCCCGTCATGACCTTCGCCTCGCACGCGGACTGGGAGGCCTGGCTCGCGAAGCACCACGTGAGCGCCGCCGGGCTCTGGATCAAGATCGCGAAGAAGGCCTCCGGGATCCCGACCGTCACGCACGCCGAGGCGCTCGACACGGCGCTCTGCTTCGGCTGGATCGACGGCCAGCGGGACAAGCTCGACGCGGACTACTTCCTCCAGCGCTTCACTCCCCGGCGGCCGCGCAGCAACTGGTCGAAGGTGAACTGCGGCAAGGGGTCGAGGCGCTCGTCGCCGCGGGTCGCATGCAGCCGGCCGGCCTCGCCGAGGTTGAGCGCGCGCAGGCCGACGGCCGCTGGGACGCCGCCTACGAGCCCGCGAGCAGCGCGACCGTCCCGGACGACCTCCGGCGAGCGCTCGACGCGAACCCCGCGGCGGCCGACTTCTTCGCGACGCTCAGGGGGAGTAACCGCTACGCGATCCTGTACCGCATCCAGGCCGCGAAGCGCCCCGAGACGCGCGCCCGGCGCATCGAGACCTTCGTCGCGATGCTGGCCGGCGGGAAGACCTTCCACTAGGACGACCTTCTACCAGGCGTTTCGGATCCGCGGGGCCCCGGGTAGGGCAGGCCGAGGAGTTCCACCCCGCTTGAGCACCGTGCTCCCCATCCGGATCCTCGTGGCCGAGGACAACGCCTTCTTCAGGCTGACGCTGCACGCCCTGCTCGAGCAGGAGCCGGACTTCCTGGTGGTCGGCCAGGCCTCGAGCGGGGAGGAGGCGGTGGCGCTCGCGACGTCGCTGCGCCCGGACATCGTCCTCATGGATCTCGGCCTCCCCGGCATGGACGGCGTGCAGGCGACCGAGGCGGTCGTGCGCTTCGCGCAGCCGGCGCGCGTCGTGGTGCTGAGCGGCTCGTCGCTGGAGGACGGGCGCGACCGCGCCCTCCAGGCGGGCGCGGTCGTCTACCTGGAGAAGGACGAGACAGGCTCGCGCCTCGTCGACGAGCTCCGCTCGCTCGGCCGCGCTCCGCTTCAGTAGCGTTTTGCCGGCGCCGACGCGTCCTGTAGCGTCCGGGCGCATGAGCACCGTGGAGCTGCGACCGCTCGGGATCGGCGAGATCCTCGACGTGGCGATCAAGATCTACTTCCGCCACTTCAGCACCTTCCTGAAGATCGCGCTCGTCGTCGTGTTGCCGACCCAGGTGGTCCTGAACGCGATCACCGTCTCCGCCACTGACACGTCCATAGAGGGCGGTGGCCCCTTCAACTTCAACATGTCGCCGGGCCAGGACAGCTCCGTCGACGTGTCGGCGGCCCAGGTCGGGGCGATCGTCGCTGCGCTCGTCATCAGCTTCCTCGCCAGCCAGCTCGCGACGGGAGCCTGCTTCAAGGCGGTCGCCGACGGCTATCTCGGCGGGGAGCCGGACTGGCGCGGCTCGGTGAGCAGGGCC
>JAWVDX010000123.1:0-2584 GCA_033857015.1 Gaiellaceae bacterium | reverse complement strand
CTTGTCGGCGCCGCCGATCCAGCGGCAGCTCGTTCCGCCGCTGCTACAGCGCTGCCAGTGATACGAGTACGCGATCGGCGTCGACCCGGACCAGCTGCCCGGCGAGGCCGTAAGCGTCTGGCCGTCGACGGCAGGCCCCGAGATCGCCGGCCGGGCCGTGTTGGACGGCGCGACGGTCGTCGACGCGCCAATGCCACCGGCGCCGCCGAGCGCGGTGAGCGCGGAGCTCGCCAGCGCGACGGCCAGATATCCCCTGATGCGACTCATGGTGCGCTCCCCCTGGACGTTGACGTGGTGCTTGCCTGGTAGGACGCGCGAGCGGCGTGTTTCTCCGTAATGGTCTCGTAAAGCGTTAGCCTGGCCCGCCGTGAGCTTCCTTCCACTTGCCGGAATCCGCGTCGTCGATCTGACCAGCTCGGTCGCAGGGCCGTACTGCGCGGCGATCCTGGGAGCCCTCGGGGCAGACGTCGTGAAGGTCGAGCATCCGGTGCGCGGCGACGAGTCCCGCAGCTGGGGGCCGCCGTTCTGGAACGGCGAGGGCGTCATGTTCCTCTCGGCGAATCCGTCTAAGCGCTCGGTCGCGCTGGACGTGAAGGAGGCCCGCGGGCGCGAGGTGCTGCTGCGGCTCGTGGGGCGCGGCGACGTGTTCGTCCAGAGCCTGCGCCCCGGCAGCGCGGAGCGGCTCGGGCTCGGCGCGGACGCGCTCCGGGAGCTGAATCCACGGCTGGTCTACTGCAACGTCGGGGCGTACGGCGCGACCGGGCCGCTGCGCGACGAGCCCGGGTACGACGCGCTGATGCAGGCCCGCGCGGGGCTGATCTCGGTGACGGGCGAGGCGGATCGTCCCGGCGTGCGTGTCGGCGCCTCGATCGTCGACCAGGGCACCGGCTCGTGGGCGGCGATCGGGATTCTCGCGGCGTTGCTCGAGCGCGCGACCACGGGAGTCGGGCGGGTGGTCGACGTCTCGCTCTTCGAGACGGCTGTGGGCTACGTCCCCTACCACGTCGCCGGGTACCTGGCCTCCGGCGTGGCGCCCGGCCGGCACGGGACGGAGTTCCCGCTCGTCGCGCCCTATCGCGTCTATTCGGCGCGCGACGGCGAGCTGCTCGTCTCCGGGTCGAACGACAAGCTGTATCGCGCCCTTTGCGCCGCACTGGAGCGCGAGGAGTGGATCGACGACCCGCGCTTCGCGACGAACGCGCTCCGCGTGGAGCACCGGCGCGAGCTGGACGCCCTCGTGGGCGGGCGGCTCGCCGAGGAGCGCGCCGCTACGTGGCTGGAGCGCTTCTCGCGCGCCGGCGTTCCTGCCTCGCCCGTGCAGGACATCGCGCAGGTCGCCGGGGACCCGCAGACGCGTGCGCTGGGCCTCCTCCAGGCGCTGCCGCACCCGCGGATCCCGGAGCAGGCGATCGTCGCGCCCTCCGTCTCCGTCGATGGAGAGCGTGTGCTGCACCGCGCGCCTGCGCCGCTCCTCGGGCAGCACACCCGGGAGGTGCTCGCGGAGCTCGGCTTCGACGAGGAAGAGATCGGCGCGCTCGAGCGAGACGGCGTCATACGCGTCCCGCCCTCCTAGAACCGCCCCGCCCGGTAGAGCAGTCCCTCCAGCGGACGTCCCAGCACCGACTCCATCCACTGCGACGTCGCGATCAGCGCGTCGAGGTCGAGTCCCGTCGCGATCCCCTCTCCCTCCAGGAGGTACACGAGGTCCTCCGTGGCGATGTTCCCGGTCGCACGCGGCGCGAACGGGCAGCCGCCCAGCCCGCCGACCGAGGCGTCCAGCACCGAGGTACCTCCCTCGAGCGCAGCGAGCGCATTCGCGTATCCGGTGTTGCGCGTGTTGTGGAGATGCGCGCCGACCCGCTTGCCGAGCGCGACGACGCCCTCGACGAGCCCGCGCACCTGCGTCGGCGTCGCGACCCCGATCGTGTCTGCGACCACGACCTCGTCGGCCTCCACGCGCGCGGCCAGCTCGAGCACGCGGCCCGGGTCGACGCGCCCCTCGAACGGGCAGCCGAGCGCGACGCTCAGCGTCACGGTCGCCTCGATCCCGTCGGCGCGGGCACGCCGAACGATCGCGTTCGCCGCCTCGAGGCCTTCCTGCACGGAGCTCCCGGCGTTGCGCTGCTGGAAGCTCTCCGTCACGGCGAAGGCGACGTGCACCTCCCGCAGGCCCGACGCGGCGAGGCGCTCGTAGCCCTTCTCGTTGAGCGCCAGCCCGGAGAAGCGCGTCGCGCTCGCGCCGAGCGCTGCGACCACCTCCTCCGCGCCGGCCATCTGCGGGACGCGATCGTCGCGTACGAAGCTGACCGCCTCGACGCGGGGCAGCCCGGCCGCGGCGAGCCGCCCGCAGAGCTCCGCCCGCACCGCCGGCGCGAGCACGGCCGCCTCGTTCTGGAGCCCGTCCCGCGGGCCCACGTCGCAGAGGATCAGCCCCATCCTGTGAGCGTAACTACCGCAGGAGGTCTAGCCGTGGCGCCAGCAACGCTCCGAACGGCGCCGAGCGGGTCGCGCGCAGCGTGCCGAGCGTGGCCCCGATCCGCGCCGACGAGGCCCCGGCCTGCACCTTGACGCCGCCCAGCCTCCC